>NZ_JBEBKJ010000011.1:0-63006 GCF_040079455.1 Methyloglobulus sp.
TTTCAGCCGAATACCGCCCATTAAGGTGAATGCCAATTCAAAAAAATCGGCTTTTGACCAGTCAGCCGGAGTTTCTGCTGTTTGTGCAAAGGTCTCAGACGATATTTCGTTGAGACAAAATGTTCAACGGGCACTCAACCGGGGCGAAGCGTATCACCAATTGCAAAGGGCAATCACCCATCCAAATGGCGGACGGTTTAAAGGCACAACCGAATACGAAATTGCCATTGAAAGCGACTGTAGCCGCCTCATTGCGAACGCGATCATTTATTACAATGCCAAGATGCTTTCCGTGCTATTGGCCCGTTTGGAATCAGAGGGAAAAGAAGATGAGGCGGCGCTAGTAAAACGCCTATCGCCAGTCGCATGGCGGCATATCAATCTGTTTGGTAGATATGAGTTCAATGGTGATCTGCAACTGCCAGATATTGACGAAATTATCCGTCATATTCACTTAAAGAAGAAATCCAGTCCGGTCACAGTAGATATATAGCTACAACCTTGACAGCGGCTACGAACTCAGGCTACTGGTACTTTTGGAGGCGTTTCACACAAAACCCCTTCATGTGCTTTGTTTATGGGAAGCTCAAAAGATAATTAAACCGCCTTATTTAGCTATTGAGCTTATTCATCACTGCCGCTATGTCGCCAGCAATTATTTGATCGATAAACTCTTTGCCTTGGTCTATCGCTGAGAGCATAAGCTGACCTTCATTTTTGGACGGAGCGGATAATACGTAATCCGCAACGACCACTCTAGCAGGAGGACGACCTATTCCTATGCGCAAACGGTAAAAATCCTTAGCTCCCAGGTGCGCGATAATATCTCTCAAGCCATTATGTCCGGCGTGACCACCATCTTTCTTAAGCCTCACAACGCCAGCATCAAAATCCAGCTCATCATGGGCAACGAGAATCTCTTCTGGCGCAATTTTGTAATACCGCGCCACCTTACCTACCGACTGCCCACTGCGGTTCATAAAAGCCTGGGGCTTAAGCAACAAGACTTTTCCATGGGCAATAGTGCATTCCGCCATTAGCCCTTGAAACGCAGGTTTATTTGACCAAACACCCGACCGTTCCGAAGCCAGGCTGTCTAAAAACAAAAACCCGGCATTGTGCCGGGTTTTTTCGTATTGTTGCCCTGGATTCCCCAGGCCAACGATAAGCTTTATCATGCCTGAACTTAACGCATTACTCGGATTCTTTGTCAGCGGCATCTGCATCATCAACAGCGTCTTCTTTACTGGCTTTTGATGCCATCATAGAAACCACTGGCAAATCGTGATCAGCACCTTGATTCAAGGCAACAATTTCGACACCCTTCGGCAAAACCAAATCGGTTAGATGCAGCGTTTCGCCAATATCAAGCTTTGCCAGATCAACCTCTATATACTCAGGTAAAGCAGCAGGTAAGCAGGTAACTTCAACATCAACCATGGAGTGGGTAGAAATACCACCTTTCTTACCGCCGATAGAGCTATCTTCGTTAATAAAGTGTAACGGAACATGCACTTTAATCGCTTCTTTCATGCTGACACGTAAAAAATCCAAATGCAGGATCTGGAATTTTGCAGGATTACGCTGTACGCCCTTCAAAATGGCCTTTTCTTTTTTGCCGTCAACGGTGACATCCAGGACGTGCGAATATACCGCCTCATGCTCAAGGTGTTTCACGACCTCGTTATGGCTTAGCATTAGCATTTTTGGCTTGGCATGGCCACCATAAATCACCGCCGGCACTTTACCTTGACGGCGCACATTTCGCGCCGCGCTCGTTCCTGACTGCCCACGACTTTCAGCGACAAATTCAAATACGTTTGACATTTCAACTCAACCTCGCGCCTCAAGCGCTCTATAAACTCTAAATTACTTCAACAACTTTAAGCAGCCGCGAGATCAGTCAACGTAAAGCGAACTCACCGACTCACCTGCTGCAATGCGCCTTATGGTTTCTGCCAGCATTTCTGCAACGCTTAACTGCCTTATTTTTTCCGACCTGCTGCCTTCTACGTTAAGCGGGATAGTGTCGGTTACCACCAACTCATCTAGCACTGAGCCGTTAATATTTTTTAGCGCGCCACCTGACAACACGGCGTGGGTGCAATAAGCAACCACTTTAATCGCACCATCTGCTTTCAAAGCCTTGGCTGCGTGGCATAAGGTGCCGGCAGTATCTACCAAGTCATCAATCAACACACAGGTACGACCTTCGACATCACCAATAATGTGCATAATTTCGGACACATTGGCTTTTGGCCTGCGCTTGTCGATAATAGCAAGGTCAGCATCGTCCAAACGCTTGGCAAGCGCCCTAGCTCGAACCACACCGCCCACATCCGGCGAAACTACGATTAAATCTTTATACTGCTGCCGCCATACATCGCCCAATAACAGCGGTGATGCGTAGACATTATCAACAGGAATATCAAAAAATCCCTGGATTTGGTCAGCATGTAAATCTACTGTCAACACTCGATCTGCACCAGCTTGCTCTATCATCTGAGCAACTAGTTTGGCGGTTATCGGCACCCTTGCTGACCTTGAGCGCCTATCTTGCCTGGCATAGCCATAATAAGGCAACACTGCGGTAATTCTGGCTGCGGAGGCACGCTTAAGCGCATCCATCATCACCAGCAACTCCATCAAATTTTCGTTAGTGGGCGAACACGTTGGCTGTATGACAAAAACATCCTTACCACGGACATTTTCTTCAATTTCTACAGCAACCTCACCATCACTAAAGCGCCCAACATCCGCCATACCCAAGCGCATGTTTAGCTTTTTAACTATACCCTCGGACAAAGCCAAGTTAGCATTTCCCGAAAACACCATCATTGCGGTGTCGTTCATCCGAGCTCTCCTAAATCTTTCTTAGTCCATACGGAAATAGTGGCTGGGTCGCTAGGATTCGAACCTAGGTATGCGGAGATCAAAACCCCGTGCCTTACCGCTTGGCGACGACCCATCAATTCACGATATTAGTATGATAAACATTAAGCTTTGTAAACAAAGGCGATTCATTGACACCTTTTGCCAAATAAACAGTCCACTTGCTTTTCAGCTTGCGGTAAGCATCGGCGGCTGCATCATATGAATCAAACTGTGCAAACACACATGCACCTGTCCCCGTGAGCCTTGCTTCCGAAAACTCCGACAAGTCTTGCAACACTTCTTTAACGAGCGGATAACGCTCACAAACCACTTGAAGACAGTCGTTTTGATGATCGCCCCCAATAAAGCCCATCATTGTGATGGATTTACTATTACGTGTCAAATCTTTAGCGGAAAAAATTTCCCGTGTTTCCACATGGCAATCTGGTTTTATGATTACAAGCCATTGCTCAGGAATGCTTATTTCACTAAGCCTCTCCCCAACACCTTCGGCCCAGGCGGAATGCCCGTAAATAAACACGGGGACATCAGCCCCTAAAGACAAACCCATCATGAGCAATTTTTCTTTGGGAAGGTGCAATCCCCAAAGTTCGTTCAACACCAGTAAAGTGGTCGCGGCATCTGAGCTACCACCACCTAAACCACCACCCATAGGGAGGTTCTTTTCCACTTCGATTCGCACACCCAAATCGCAACCCGTCTCGGCTTTGAGCAGCTTTGCAGCGCATACCGTCAAATCATCCGCTTCTGCTACCCCAGGAATAGTCTTTAGCAGCCGGACTTCACCATTATCAACCGGATGAAATATCAACCAGTCGCATAAATCCACAAACTGGAACACGGTCTGCAGAAGGTGATAACCATCTTCTCGCTGCCCAATAATACGTAACATCAAATTCAATTTTGCAGGTGCAGGCCATCTTTCTGCCCAAACGGCCTGTTTACTTAGCATTTCCGCCATTCAAATCCCATTGATCGACAATCAGTTTCAATCTCGCATGACCATCCGAAACTGCCATTTTATATGGCATGGTCTCATTACCTGTTTTCAGCATTTCTTTATAAGAGATCAACCATCCGTTTTGCACAAAACCATCGACAGTTTCCTGAAAGGAATTTTCTGACTCCGGCAAGCCCACCGCCCAAAAACGCAATGACTGCAACGGCACAAATAACCCTAATTGCTGATTGATAAACTGCTCTGGCCGACTCGATGTCTGTATATTACCTCCACCTCGGTCTATTTTGACGACATCTCCAGTTAACTCAATAACCACAGCACCTTGACCTAAAGGCCCGGACAGTTTTATTTTTTCGGAATTAGGCAGATGACTCCACTCAATATTTGCCGACCATGAATCTTTTGGCGACGTTATTGCTACCCGTCCGTCCAGACGCCATTCCTGCATACCATATAGATGCACCCTGGCAGCATGAGAATATGCGCCACTCGGTACGGTCGATACGCTGGCGCATGCAGGCAGCAACAGCACAAAACAAGCTGCGCCTAGCTGTTTTGATAGTTGGAGAAACACTTTATTTGCTGGAATCTAATTTCAGGAATTTATTTTTAAATCCAAGTAGATAAGGGTCATCAGGTGAGTTACCTAAGGCATCCGCAATTAGTTTTTGGGCTTCTTCTTTTTTACCTGAAACCCATAAAACTTCCGCAAGATGTGCGGCAATCTCATTTTCGGGCTGCTTATCGTATGCCTTTTGCAGAAAGCCCAAGGCGGCTTGCCGATTGCCCATTTTGTACTTTAACCAACCATAACTGTCCAAGATTACCGCCTCGTCGGGCTTAACCTTTAAAGCATGAACCAGATAGGTTTCCGCTTCCGCATAACGCGTAGTTTTATCCGCCAAACTGTAACCCAATGCGTTTAAGGCCTCCACATTATCTGGAGCCTTGGTCAATATCCTCTTTAAATCGTCTTCCATGACATCAAGCTTACCCATCCGGTCAGCTATCAGTGCTCTGGAATAAAGCAATTCTTCTTGGTCTGGATAATTTCTCAACTCCCCAGTCAAGTAGTTGAACGCTTTTTCATGCTGCTTTTGTTGACTGTACAATTCCGCTTGAATCAACACTATACGCAGCTTTTGTTTTGGAAATTTACTCGGCAGAGTTTTTAATCGTTGCTCAGCCTTGTCAAACTGATTGTCTTTAGCCAGCAAGGAAATAGCCGTTACCGCCGCTTCAAACTGGAATGGCCCATCAGTGACTTTATCAAACCAAGCCACAGCATTTACTGTGTTATCACGCTTTTCTTCTATCTTTCCCAGATAAAAATTCGCTTGATTGTGCCATTCGGCTTGCCCAAGCAACTGCTTGAAAATATCTTCTGCTTTGTCGTCGCGGTCTAATTGCAAATGCACCAAGCCTAGAGAAAATTGGCTTTCATAATCTTTGGGATCATTGGAAATGAGCGTTTCGTATACCTCACCTGCTTCTTCATATTTAGCCGACTTGATAAGCACTTGCGCCAACATTTTTTTGAATTTTTGATTATCGGGATACTTAAGTGCGGCATTTCTCAGCAAAGTTTCAGCACGTTTAAAATCTTCTGCGTAGACAGCCATCTGCGCTTGCAGCATCAGTGCTTTATCCCAATCTGGCTGTAATTTTAAGGCGCGTTCAATTTTTCTATCAGCCAATCCTTTGTTTTTCATATCCGAAGCCAACAAGGATTGGATAAAAAAAACCGACGCTTGATCGGGATGCTTTACCGACAAGGTTTCCATCACTTCGTAGATAAATGGGACGCTGCCGTCTTTTTGTAACGCACCGGCCAATTCAAATAAGGTTTTTTCAAAACCAGCAGGATCTTGCTTTAAAAGCCCGTCCAACTGCTCGACAGACTGTTGTTTATCTTCAGATTTTAGCGCCGAAAGTGCGGCAATTTTTCTGGCAGAAAGATTTTTTGGATCTTGTTTCAACCATAAGGAAACGGCTTCATTGGTCTTATTGCCGTCTTTCATGTACATGGCGATCATTGCTGCGCGTTCAGTCAGCCGTGGATCGTGGACGCGCTTTGCGGCTTCCAGATAGCCTTCCAAGGCAACATCATACTGGCCTCGTTGTCCGGCGATTTCCGCCGTCATCAACATAAACAGCACGTCAGGATCAATGGAGGCTTTATCTTCCTTATGTTCACTTTTACTCTGGGGTTTGGCCAACCCAATCGGTTTTACAGCCGCTTTAGGTGTAACAGCCTGTTCCGGTGCAGTCGCACAAGCAGTAAGAAAAACGAGGGAAATAACTGAAAACAATCTTAAAATTGACACAGACGATCCTATCTTTAATTCACAAAATATCTCGCATAGATTAGCAGAAATCCCAATTGGTTCAGACTGTTAATTTATTTTTACACTATTGTACAGTTAATCAGATAGTTACTAAATATTTAAAATACTACTGCCGTACATAAGCAATAATTTTATCTTAAGTAGATCATCGTATACTTTTTCGATTAAGCAATACCTTTTTGTACAATAGTTTGCTGATAACACTAGCCCTATTGGAGTCCAACTCAATCCTCTTTTTCAAATCTGTTACAATTTGCATAACCCGTTCATTTTTTTAGCTCATGACACTTTTAGCCGTCGGAATAAATTATAACACCGCGCCAGTTGCGATTCGTGAGCGCCTGTCATTCCCTGCTGACACCTTATTTACGTCCTTAAAAGAATTACGGCAAGTCCGTGAAATCAGCGAAGCCGCCATTCTTTCGACCTGCAACCGCACTGAATTCTACTGCACGACCACGACCGCCAATGAGCAATTCCTGATTGATTGGGTTGCAGAAACCAAAAACATTGATGTCGCTAGTTTTAAGCCCTATCTGTACACCCATGCCGATAATCAGCTAATCCGGCACATGTTTCGCGTCGCCTGCGGCCTGGATTCCATGATCTTGGGCGAGCCGCAAATACTCGGCCAGATGAAATCGGCTTACCAATCAGCCTGTGAAGCGGGTACTTTAGGAAAACATTTAGGCAGACTTTTCCAGCAAACTTTTACTGCTGCTAAGAAAGTCCGCACCGATACCGCAATCGGCTCCAGCCCAGTTTCGGTTGCATTTGCCGCAGTCCAACTTGCACAGCAGATCAATGACAACCTTAAAGAACAAACCGCATTATTAATCGGTGCTGGCGAAACTATCGAGCTTACTGCGAGACATTTACGCCAACAAGGCATAGGCCGCATTATTATCGCCAACCGAACCCTTGCCAAGGCACAAGCCTTAGCAGAACAATTTAACGGGGCAGCGATCACCTTAGCTGACATCCCTTTGCATTTGGTAGAAGCGGACATCGTCATTTCATCCACGGCCAGCCAATTGCCCATTTTGGGCAAAGGCAGCGTCGAAAGTGCTTTGAAAAAACGCAGGTACAAACCGATATTCATGGTGGACCTTGCCGTTCCACGGGACATTGAAGCTGAAGTCGAGCAGCTTAGAGACGTGTATCTTTATACCGTCGATGATTTGCAAAACACCATCGACCAAAATATGGATTCGCGCCGTCGTGCCGCCGAGCAAGCCGAAGAGATTATCGACACCCAAGTCGATTATTTTTTGACCTGGTTACGCGCCGAGAACGCACAAACGACGATACGCGACTACCGCTTGCAATCCGAACAACTCCGCGACGAAGCCTTGCAGAAAGCACTGGCCTTATTAAAAAACGGCAGTACGCCCGAAGAAGCACTGACACGTCTCGCTTACGGTCTGACTAATAAACTGATCCACACCCCCAGCACCCAAATTCGTGATGCTGCTGCTAATGAAAGACATGATGTGATTGCAGCTGCACACGAAATTTTTAAACTGAACAAAAAGTAAGCCGCAAGGCTAAAGGCACAAAACAGCAAAAAAACCTTGCGCCTTTAGCCTTGGGTCTACCTACAACACAATGATTTATTACAATGAAGCCTTCGATACAACTCAAATTAGAAAGCCTTTGCGAACGCTACGATGAAATAGCGGCGTTATTATCCGAGCCAAGCATTCAAAATAACCAGAACAAATTTCGTGCCTTAAGCCAGGAATACGCGCAAATTACACCACTGGTTGAAGTTTACAAAAAACGTGTCGAAGCCCTAACCCAGAAGGCTTCTGCCGTTGAAATGGCTAATGATAGTGATTCAGAGCTACGAGAATTAGCTAAGGAAGAAGTTGCCGAAGCAGAGCAAACCATTAGCGACCTTGAACATGAGCTGCAAGTCCTGCTGTTACCTAAAGATCCTAACGATACCCGTAACATATTCCTTGAAATCCGTGCGGGAACGGGCGGTGACGAAGCCGCGATCTTCTCCGGCGACTTGTCCCGCATGTACCAACGCTATGCGGAAAGAAAAGGCTGGCAGACTGAAATTATCAGTGAAAACCAAGGTGAGCACGGCGGTTATAAGGAAGTTATCCTGCGTGTTTCTGGGCGTGACGTGTACTCCCAACTAAAGTTTGAATCCGGCACTCACCGCGTGCAGCGCGTACCAGAAACCGAATCACAAGGCCGTATCCACACCTCGGCTTGTACCGTTGCCATCATGCCAGAAGTCGAGGAAGTCGATGCCATCGACATTAATCCAGCCGATCTCAAGGTGGATACTTACCGTTCATCAGGCGCGGGCGGCCAACACGTCAACAAGACCGAATCTGCCATCCGCATCACCCATATACCAAGTGGCGTGGTGGTCGAATGCCAGGATGAACGCTCCCAACACAAAAACCGCGCACGGGCAATGTCCCTGTTGGCTTCCCGATTGCTGTCTGCCGAGCAAGAAAAACATCACGCCGAACAATCCCTCACGCGCAAGCTGCAAGTCGGCAGCGGCGACCGTTCTGAACGCATTCGCACTTATAATTACCCACAAGGCCGCTTGACTGACCACCGCATCAATTTGACCTTATACAAGCTGGAAGATATCATGCAAGGCGGCCTGGAGCATGTGGTTCAACCTTTGGTCAGCGAACATCAGGCAGAACTCCTCACGCAACTGGGTGATGAATAAACGCCGTGCAGAGCATCAAAACAGTTCTAGCAGACGCTGTAAAGTCGCTAGAAATAGTATCAGATTCAGCACTACTGGATGCGGAAATCCTGCTTTGCAATGCATTGGGTAAAGAACGAACCTATTTACGCGCTTGGCTGGATAAAGACCTTCACCCTGAGCAGATAGCCGCTTTTAATCTCTTATTGCAGCAAAGACAACAAGGCAAACCCATTGCTTATATCACTGGCAAGCGAGAATTTTGGTCGCGGGATTTTCAAGTGACACCGGATGTGCTGATTCCAAGGCCTGATACCGAATTGCTCATCGAACTCAGCTTGGCACTGATACCGGCAAGCCAGCCTTACAAAATCATTGACTTAGGCACAGGATCCGGCATTATCGCCGTCACGCTTGCCGCAGAACGGCCTCATGCCCACATCAGAGCAACGGATATTAGCGCAGCCGCCTTAGCTTGTGCGAAGGCCAATGCAGCTAAACATAACGTCGAACATATCAAGTTTCACCAAAGCAGCTGGTTCGATAGCATTCCCGATGGCAAATTTAACCTCATTATTAGCAACCCGCCTTACGTGACTGAGGACGACGAACACTTACAACAAGGTAACTTGCGTTTTGAACCGCTTACAGCCCTCATTTCTGCTCAGCAGGGCTTAAGCGATATAAAAACGATTGCCGAAACTGCCTGCAATCGACTCGAAAACGGCGGTTATTTACTAGTCGAACATGGCTATAATCAACGCGAAGACGTACAAAATATTTTTAGAGCGCTCGGTTATCAACAGGTACAAACCCATACCGATTTATCAGGACAACCGCGTGTAACTTCTGGACAATACCTATCGCAGCCTTGAAAAGGCTTTTACAATGCTATCCCTAACCTTGTCCCCAAGAGAGAAAGTTACGTTTGCAAAATAAGGAATCGAAATGACCCAAACCACAGAAACCCAAATACCCCGCAAACTAACCAACCAGTTATTGCATCTGGCGCAATTATCGCCTGACCTTGAAGTTTGCGGACTTGTTGGCAGCAAAAACGGTATTCCCCGCACTTGCTACCCCATAACCAACACAGCCGAACATCCCCAACAACGATTCTTACTTGATGCCAAACAGCAAATTACCGCGATGGCAGACATGCGTAATCAGGGTGAAGAGCTGTTCGCCATTTACCACTCACACCCGAAAGCACCTGCCCAACCCTCCATTTACGACCTGGAAGCCGCCGCTTACCCTGATGCGCTGTATCTTATTATCTCGTTGAACATCAAAGGCGTATTGGAAATGCGCGGATTTAAAATTAACCAGCAAAAAGCGCAGGAAGTTGCGTTGTCGTTGTTGGAAAAATGATCTTACCTAGGCAATAATAGTGGTCACACAACGCCAAACTCTTCAATCTTCCTTATTTGAGGAAGACTATTTGCTTCGCGAACTTGGTCAGGTGGCGCACGTGCCGCAAGTTGCTTTGACTGAACTAGTTGCCAACGCTTGGGATGCCGGGGCATCCAGTGTTGACCTGCGACTTCCAACTGAAATTGGCGGAATGTTAACTGTGTCTGATGACGGTCATGGTATGACACCAAACCAATTTATCAAGCGTTGGATGACATTGCGCTATGACCGATTAAAACACCAAGGGTCTAATGTGGAGTTCCCTCATGGAAGAGTCGCACACCAACGTAAAGCCTATGGTCGTAATGGTGTCGGACGACATGGTTTATTATGTTTTGGTGACGAATACCGTGTAGAAACTTGGCGCGATGATAAGCTAGCGACCTTCGTAGTCAGTACGGAATCCGGACCAAGCCCCTTCGTGCTTCGCCAACAAGAAATCGGTGTCCGCAAAGGGAGCGGAACCCAACTGACTGTAAAAGTCGAGCGTCATCTCCCAGAAGCTGATGAAATCTTGACTGTGCTGTCGGCTCGTTTTATTCATGATCCCGAATTTGTTATTCGCGTTAACGGTGTTTCACGTACTTTCAGTGAAATTGAGGGAAAAGTCAGTGAAACTCCGCTCGAATTAACTAAAGGTTATATGGCAACTGTTATTGTCATCGATTCAACCCGCGTTAATCACTCTGCCTTACACCAAGGTGTGGCATTCTGGGCAGGTCGTCGTTTGGTTGGCAACCCTTCTTGGGCTATCGGGCAGGTCGCTAATTTTGATGGACGGACGCGATTCGCCCGCCGTTACAAAGTGATCGTCGACACCCAAGGATATGAAGACGAAATTGATCAGGATTGGACTGGATTCAAAAGCTCGGATCTGGTGCGCGAACTATACCAAAAGACCGCCGAACTCATCCGCGAAGTTGCACAGACTCTTGCCGCCGAGATTGTTGAGGAATCTTCTGCAGATGCTTTGTCTCAGAACCGTTCGGAACTCGCCACCCTTGGGCAGGGTGCACAACGCGAGGTGGCTGAATTTACAAAAGCAATTGCTCAGGCACACCCAACCATCTCTCCAGAATTCTTAGTTACTGCTGTAAACGCAGTCATTAACTTAGAAAAGTCCAAAAGTGGTGCGGCCTTATTGCAGAAATTATCTTCCCTTCCAAGAGATGATATTGAAGGATTGGATATGCTACTGGCCGAATGGACGGTAAAAGATGCTTAGAGTACTCGATGAAATCGACAGTCGACTCAGCGTCGTTGAGACGATCAGAAGAATCGCAGACGACCCTGCTACCGATGAACTACATACGCTGCACCCACTGATTCTTCGTTCACGTTGGCTCTTTGGACCTGAATTTGAATCTGAAGAGTACTGTTCCAATGTAACTCTACAAACGGTGGCGCGGGAATTGTTCAAAAAGCAAGATGCTCAATTTATCAATGACAAGCATCGACCAGACATCGTAGTGCTTCCCGACACAACCACAGTACAACTGACTGGAATCGAATCGTTTGACCGTACTGATTCAACTTTGCTTCGGCTAGAACACATTCTTCTGATTGAGCTGAAAAAAGGAGGCTTCAAGATCACCCGTTCCGAGGTTAATCAAGCAGATGGTTACGTTCAAGACATAGCTTCATCGGGCGCTATATCTGGAACACCTTACATTTGTGCGTGGGTCGTTGGGCAGAGCGTCGCCTCTGGGGTAGCAAGCGATAAAGAAGTTGGCGATCAGAACCGAAAGTATGGTCGTGTCCGGGCAACCACATTCGGCACGCTAGTTGCCACTGCAAATCGGCGGCTGTTAAAACTCAGAGATCGTTTATCAACACGTTATGGAAAGATTCCTACTGATGTTCTTTTAGAACGGGTACTATCTAAACCTCAGCAGGATGATGTTCCATTTCGTTAAAGCTAGGTTATGAAGTAGGCTATGCGTACCATTAAACCAAGCCTTAAACCCTGCCTTTACCTCCCTACCTGTTACATTTAAGGTCAACTCTAATCATGAAAAAACACCCATAAACCAATGAAATACATAACCTTACTAATATTTACCTTCCTCACCGCCTGCGTCGGAATCCCCGAAGGCATTAAACCCATCAGCAACTTTGATGTTAACCGATACATCGGTGTGTGGTATGAGATCGCCAGGCTGGACAACCGTTTTGAACGGGGTTTGAGCCAGATTTCGGCAGAATACCGCTTAAGGGACGATGGCGGATTAACCGTCATCAACAGTGGTTATAATATCGAATCAGGCAAACGTGAGTACGCTGAGGGCAAGGCTTATTTTACTGGCAACCCCGATGTCGGCAGCCTAAAAGTGTCTTTTTTCGGACCGTTTTATGGCGGCTATCACATTATCGAGTTGGATAGGGAAAATTACAGCTATGTGATGATTGCGGGTTCTGACCGCGACTATTTATGGATTCTTTCGCGCACACCCAAGCTGGACGAGATAGTTTTAAACGGCCTGATAGCTAAAGCGAAAACCTTGGGCTTTAAAACCGAGCAATTGATTTTTCCCGAGCAATTACCCACCAATTGATCTCGCTTTCTATGAAAATCTACCAGTTGTATCACCGTCAAGCGTTAAGTTTGCCGATACAGGAGGCGTGGGCTTTTTTCTCGTCACCTTACAATCTTAACGACATTACGCCGGATTTTTTTCATGTTACCGTCACCTCCAAAGTACCGGAAAAAATTTACAGCGGCTTAATGATTAGTTATGAGATGAAAGCAGTCTTTGGTATTTCAATGGCTTGGCTGTCAGAAATCAGCCACTGCGATGAACCCAAACGCTTCGTCTACGAACAACGCATCGGCCCGTTTAGACTCTGGAGTCATGAGGTCTGCTTAACTGAACAAGACGGCAGTATCGTGATGGAAGACATTGTTTTTTATGCGATGCCGCTGGGGCTTATCGGTCAATTACTCAATAAGTTTTTGATCGCCGATAAGCTAGACAGGATATTTACTGTTCGGCATAATTACTTGGAGGCGCGTTGGGGTTAAGGGGCGAAAAGCCTTAAAGGCCAGTGACTGGGCTGGAAGTAATGGCCTTTAGGTGCTTACCTAGCAGCAAACCTTTGCAACGCCCATACCCTTGCACATTCAAGTGGCACACATAGCCATAATCGTTTTCGGTAAGCTCCAAGGCTTGCCTGCGCCATGCCTCCCCAAAATCATTAGATCTCCTGCTGCTGTTCTGTAGAAAATAACTGCATTGGCTTGGGCAAGATTGGGTTTTTGGCAATCTAATGTGTTCGTTTTTCCATGTGTTGTAGCTTTAATTACACCTTAAACTCAGAGCGGTCATGTCCTTTATCGAGTAAGGCTCGCATCCACTTAGGTGTCATCCCTCGCCCTGTCCAGGTTTTTTCAGCATCTTGGGGGTGGCGGTATTTAATAGCGACTTTAGAAACAGTGCGAGGGGATTTTTTCCCATTCTCATGTATTTCCACAGTAGCATCGATAGATGCGGCCAACTCTTTAATCTTGGCAATAATTTCTTTTCGCTTATTAACTTGCTTGTTTTTTAACGCAACTTCCGCCCGTTCAATAACTGCTTTCAGCTCATTTTCTGAAAGATTTTGATAATCACTCATTTTGCTATTCCTGGATAAATATAAATCGACAACGTCCTATCATTCCCTTTTTAAGAGATATCGCAATAGTTATTTATTACTAATAGATTACCGTAAGCTAAACTTATTTTAACTCCAGATTAAAGCTTTGCTCAGCCAGTTTATTTCTTGATTCGTCGACCACTCTGACTATCCAATCATTATTTGTCGTATAAGTAATGACTTGTTTACTTGCAGTACGCCAGGGATCAGCAGATATATTCACTTTTTTTCGTGATATAAGCTCACCATTTAACCACCATTCATGGAAGACGGCTTTACCTTTCATGCCTTTTAATTCAATAAAATAATGAATCCATAAGGTTTCTTTTTTGTCTATTTTTAGTGGTAAGGCTATAGTATCAACAGGTTCGCTTTTCTTGATTTCACGAGTTAATTGAGCCCTAACGACTAGATTACTATTATCTACTTTAGGGTTTTCTGCAGCGTTAATAACCGTATCGGGCTGGCTTTTAGTTTCAGGCGCTTGCTTTGGCAAAGCTAACTGTGCGCTGCCATCACTCTTTTTGTCATCACTGTCGGTAAAATAAAATATCGATAAAAGCACCATCAGGACACTACCTAACGCCAATCCTATTCGTTTAAGATTCCATTCCGTTGTTATCCCTGAAGCCGAAAGTGACTTTCCTGATGTTTTCCCAGCTGCGGGGTACTTAACTTTGATGACGATATTTTTGTTTTCTGGCATAAATATACTGACCCTATCAGGTGAACCCAAACGATAATGCTTTAAAATCAAACTATAGCATAGTTTTTGTCGAATAAAATGTTATACCTTGTTAATATACCAGCATAGGTTTAGCTAGTGAAAGTTTGTTAGGAATAGTCTTTATCTGCTTAAATGGGCAAGACTTTTTCTGCTAGTCTCAGAATCATAAGAATGGATTTGAGACTATTTAAACTGACATAATCTGTTAGCCAAGTCTTTCCGTATGTTAAAAACATTAAAAGGAACTTTTTTGGTTTTTTGAAGTTCTTTTCGTAAGTAGCTTTCGCAGAATTATGTGGATATTTTAATGTCACTACTTAAATTTTTTCAAGACTCCTCTTCCCTTAACGGTGGTAATGCCACTTTTATTGAAAACCTCTATGAGCGATTTCTGGAAGATCCAGAATCAGTTGAGCCGGGCTGGCGAGCACAATTCCGCGAAATACATAACGGAGCTAATTATGAGATTGCACATAGCCCCATCGTGGAACGTTTTGGGCAACTGGCATTAAAACCGCAAAGCCGAATTGCACAACTCCAAGGCTTTACTGAAGTAAGCGTAAAAAAACAGTCAGCCGTCGCACGGTTGATTAATCATTACCGCGTTCGTGGTCATCAAATTGCCAGCAATAACCCACTTGGCTCTGACATTCCATACCCTACTGACATGGATTCCGCTTATTATGGGCTGTCCGAACTGGATATGGACACTTTGTTTGACACTGGCGCACTCTATGGCGCTGACCGACTGCCATTACGAGAAATTATCAGCCGTCTCCAGGAAATTTATTGCGGTAGCATTGGCTCTGAGTACATGCACATTGTCGATACCAATATTAGACGCTGGGTGATTACTCGTATTGAAAGCTACACGGCTGATTTAAAAATAGAGTCAGAAAAAAAACTGTGGCTTTTACAATTACTAACTGCTGCGGAAGGCATTGAACATTATCTACAGAATAAATTTGTGGGTCAGAAACGTTTCTCACTTGAGGGTGGCGAATCACTGATCCCGATTTTAGATGAACTTATTCAAAACTCCGGCACTAAAGGGGTAAAGGAAATCGTTATGGGTATGGCGCATCGTGGCCGCCTTAACGTTTTGACTAACATCTTAGGCAAAAGCCCTTCCAGCTTGTTCAACGAATTTGCCGGAACAACTTCACCCTCACCCGGCGTTAGCTCGGGTGATGTGAAATACCATATGGGCTTTTCATCTGATATTGATACTCCGGGGGGCGCTGTTCATTTAACGTTGGCATTTAATCCATCACACTTGGAAATCATCAATCCGGTGGTCGAAGGTTCGGTAAAAGCCCGCCAGGATCGTGCAGGAAAAGACGGTAAAAACACGGTAATCCCAGTGCTAATTCATGGTGATGCTGCATTTTCTGGGCAAGGCATCATCATGGAAACATTAAATATGTCGCAAACCCGTGCGTTTAACACGGGCGGCACTGTCCATATTGTCATCAATAACCAGATCGGTTTTACAACCAGCAATCCACTCGATGCACGTTCAACCCTTTATTGCACCGACGTAGCCAGTATGATCCAGGCACCGGTTTTTCATGTCAACGGCGATGATCCAGAAGCAGTCATGTTTGTAACCAAGCTAGCACTTGATTTCAGGATGACCTTTAACAAAGATGTCGTGATAGATCTTATTTGCTATCGCCGCTTGGGTCATAATGAGGCGGACGAACCAGCTACTACCCAGCCGTTAATGTACAAAAAAATCCGCAGTCACAAAACCACCCGTAGGATTTATGCTGAAAAGCTAATCAAGGAAAATACGATTACGGATAAACAATCAACCAGCATGGAATTGGCTTATCAACAACAGCTTGAGGCCGGCGTTATTGTTTCGAGACCCGTCCTTGACAGCAATATTTATTCATATAGTGCCCAATGGAATAACTTCCTGAATCAAGATTGGGACGCTCCAGCACATACGGCGGTTTCTATTGACCACTTACGTTTTTGTAATGACCGAATGCTGCGTTTACCGACAGGTTTTGAATTGCATCCAAGAGTTGCTAAGGTGATGGATAATCGCCGCAAAATGGCAGCAGGCGGAATGCCTTTAGACTGGGGTTTTGCTGAAAATATGGCGTATGCTACTTTGCTCATGGACAAATTTCATATTCGGCTGACCGGACAGGATGTTGGACGCGGAACTTTTGTTCACCGTCATGCTGTACTACACAACCAAATAAATAATAAAACTTATAAGCCACTTAAACATCTTGATAAAGATCAGGGGCGCGCACAAATTTATGACTCATTGCTTTCTGAAGCAGGTGTTTTGGGTTTTGAATACGGTTACAGCACGACAATGCCCAACACGTTGGTAGTCTGGGAAGCTCAATTCGGTGATTTTGCCAATGGCGCTCAAGTCGTGATCGACCAGTTTATCAGCTCTGGTGAAACCAAATGGGGACGTTTATGTGGACTTGTGATGTTGCTACCCCACGGCTTTGAAGGCCAAGGCCCGGAACATTCTTCGGCTAGACTGGAACGTTATTTACAACTATGCGCTGAACATAACATCCAGGTGTGTAGTCCGACTACGCCAGCGCAAATTTTTCACCTATTACGCCGTCAACTCATTCGTGTATACAGAAAGCCGATTATAGTGATGAGTCCAAAAAGCTTATTACGTCATAAACTAGCGATCTCAACACTTGAGGATCTGACCAACGGAGAATTTCTACCTGTTATCGGCGAACAGGACGCTATTGATTCTAAGGAGATTACGCGCTTAGTATTTTGTGCCGGCAAGGTTTATTATGATTTACTAGAAACGCGGAGGCAAGATGGGTTAAAAAATGTCGCTATTGCGCGTATCGAACAGCTGTATCCTTTTCCGGCAGAACTTTTTAAGACGGAAATTGCAAGATACCCAAATTTGAAAGATTTTATTTGGTGTCAGGAAGAGCCTCAAAACCAAGGCGCTTGGTATCAATCAAAGCATCATTTTACCGACAATCTGGAATTCCATATCAGTGTAACCTATGTTGGGCGGGAGGCATCGGCATCACCGGCTGTGGGGCATTTTCATGTCCATATAGAACAACAAAAAACTGTCGTACAAACTGCCTTATACGGAAAACCTTCAGGAAAATAACATGAGCATTTCAGTCATAACCCCTAATTTACCGGAGTCTGTTTCAGATGCAACTGTGGTTGTCTGGCATAAACAGCCTGGCGATAACGTCCAGAAAAATGAAAATCTTGTCGACTTAGAAACGGATAAAGTTGTCCTGGAAGTGCCTGCACCTGAAACGGGCATCCTATCAACCATTCTCAAGGAAAGTGGCTCGATTGTAACTGGCGGTGAACTCTTGGCTACCATTGAACTGCAAGCAAGTAAGGCTAGCACTGCTGAGAAAATAATACCCACCACACAAAGCACGGCAATCCCACTAAGTCCTTCCGTACGTCGGATAGTCCATGAAAATACACTCGATCCAGCTTTAATCAAAGGCAGTGGCAAAGATGGTCGCCTTACTAAAGGGGATGTTTTAGATCATCTTAATAAGCAACAACCTGCAGAAACAAAAGTATCTGAATTAGCAACGTCTGAAGTCAAACAAAAGCCTATAGAAACCATTGAGCCAATCATTACAATTTCTACAGGTCATCGCCCTGAACAGCGCGTTGCAATGACTCGATTAAGGGCAAAAATTGCCGAACGACTACTTCAGGCGCAACAAAATGCAGCGATGCTGACAACTTTCAATGAGGTCAATATGCAAAATATTATTGATCTTCGCAACCAATACAAAGCTCGATTTGAACAGAAACATAATGCAAAACTTGGCTTTATGTCATTTTTTGTCAAAGCGTCAATCGAAGCCTTAAAACGTTTCCCTGCAATCAATGCTTCGATTGATAATACTGACATTATCTATCACGGTTATTATGATATTGGCATTGCCATCAGCACACCTCGTGGATTAATTGTCCCTGTCTTACGAGATGCAGATCAGCTCGATTTTGCAGGCATTGAAAAAGGTATTGTTGATTTTGGCGAAAAAGCCCGCTCAGGTGCTTTAAGTTTTGATGACTTGAAAGGAGGAACTTTCACAATCACAAACGGTGGGGTATTTGGTTCCATGCTTTCAACTCCGATACTTAATCCACCTCAGTGTGCAATTTTAGGTATGCACGCCATTAAAGATCGAGCAGTTGTAGAAAATAGCCAAATAATTATAAGGCCTATCATGTACTTAGCTTTATCGTATGATCACCGTCTTGTTGATGGTCGCGAAGCCGTGCAATTTTTAGTCACTATAAAAGAGTGTCTTGAAGCACCAGCCCATTTGCTTTTAAACATATAGCGCATGTCTAAAATCAAAGCTAAATATGATGTCATCATTATAGGTGCCGGTTCTTCTGCTTATGCCTGTTCAATTAGATGCGCCCAACTTGGTTTAAAGACGCTTTGTGTTGATAACTTAGACACTAACACCTCAAGCGGTGCGTTTTGCAATGCCGGAAATGTTGGCATGATAACCTTATTAGAGTCTGCAAAACTTTATGATACGTTGCTGAACGACATCGATTCACACGGGATTTTTGCTGAAAACGTATCACTTAATTTGCCTAAAATGATACTTCACAAAAATAAAATACTCGATGAAATAAACCACAATGTTATAAAAATATTTGCAGAATACAAAATAGATTTCATCAATTCAAAAGCATCGTTAATCGCACCAAAAATAATAGAATTGTCTTCAGCCCATTCCCCAAGCCAACAAATTCATGCAAAATATATTATATTAGCAACAGAATCCATTCCAATAACTATACCTTGCACACCGATCGACAATGAATTTATTCTCGATTCTACGGCTGCTTTAAATCTTACTAAATTACCAAAACGTCTGGCAATACTTGGAGCTGGCGTGATTGGGCTTGAATTAGCTGCAATTTGGAACAGGCTCGGTGCAGAGACTACATTATTAGAAGCACAAGAGACATTTTTAGGCTTATCAGATAATCAAATATCTCGCCAAGCCTATCAAATTTTTACAGAACAGGGCTTAGAGCTGCGCTTGGGAGCGCGTGTTATTTCAACAAAAATAATCAATAAAAAAGTACTAATTGAATATCAGGATGCTGATGGAACACATGCTATTCGCGTCGATAAACTTATCGTTGCGTCTGGTCGTAAGCCAAACTCAGAAAGCCTTTCTGCCCCCGAAGCTGATTTATTGCTTGATGAGAACGGCTACGTCCACGTCAATGAAAATTGCAAGACTAATTTACCGGGTGTCTATGCCATTGGCGATTTGACCTTGCATGGGCCAATGCTATCTCATAAAGGCATGGCGGAAGGAGTTTTTGTTGCTGAACACATAGCGGGTATTGGTAGTTCGTCCATAAACTATAACATTATTCCGAATGTTATTTATACCGAACCTGAGATTGCTTGGATTGGCCAAACTGAACAAGCGCTTAAGGCAATAGGAGATCGAATTAACATTGGAATTTTCCCGCTAAGTATTAATCACCAACCTAAATCTGTAATTAATGCAAATGGAATGGTTAAGGTTATTGCTTGCGCTAATACTGACACCATACTTGGTGTCCATATCATCGGCTGCCATGCGTCCGAATTGATAGCTCAAGCTGTTCTTGCCATGGAATTTTCAGCGAGTAGCGAAGATATCGCAAGAATCATTCATTCACACCCTAGTTCTGCTGAGGCTCTTCGTGAAGCCGCTTTAGTTATAAAAAACAAAGGATTGAATTCCTAATTAGAATTTTATTTTGTTAAAATGGTTTTCTTCACTTTTTTCCCTCCAAATAAAGGGTTTTTATTAACCAATGATTAACTGGCTATTTCAGCATCACCTTTACTAATCTCAATTCTATCAATTGTTGTTAAATATTAACATTCACATTGATTTAATACTCATCAGATAGGCAATACCAATCCCAATAAGTTCTCATTGATACCTTCTCCAAAGGGAGAAGAGGATGAGGGGATTTTATATAACAACTTATTGGGATTGGTATAACTATTTATCAAATAGATCCTAAGATTTATGCAATAAAAAAACCCCCATCACCTTGCGATGATGAGGGTTTCAACCCAAATATGTAACAAGCTTACCTGCTACATATTATTTATTAGATAAATGATGGGATTAATGGAGCATCGATGGTAACCATTTGACGGTTGCCAGCTTCATCAGTGAAGAACAGTAAGCCAGCAAAACGGCTATCTGGGTCATAGATTAAGTCAGCTAAACGGTATACTTCCCATGCTGCATCAGAAGCAGTTACTTCAACCGTTCTTGTTTGGCCTGGAGCAAGCGGGCTGTTATCGCTAACAGTCAAACCTTCTTCAGCCAACAAGTCATCTGGGTAACCTGTATCGTCTTCATGTACAGCTGGATCCAAGAAGCGGACTGAAGCTGTCATGAATTCACCTAAGCGTACTGATGAATCACCATTGTTAGTGATAGTCAGTGTCATTTGCATGGCACGACCCGGCACACGATATGTTGCGCTATCTACCTTAACAGCAACTGTTCTTGCTGGCATTTCAATAGGTTTCATACCACGTAACAAACCAGCCTGTAATGGCGTTGTAATTGGATACGCAGCATTTGTGGTTTCCATACTAACAGCAACAATTGCCAAAGTAGCTACCATGAAGCCAATACCAACTTTCTTGTCCATTGGAGAGATCAGTGTGTCTGCTTTTCCAGCATCCATAGCAATCAAACGTGGAACAAACACTGGTTTACGCGCCCAATAGGCAATATAGGCAATACCAAAAGCATACCAGAAAGCATGCCAGAAATAGATGTTGCCTAAATTCCAATTTTCAAGGTCGATAGTTTGACCTGTCAAAGTGGTGATTGGGTTGGTGAATTGACTCATAGAGCCAGTAATGGTTACCCATTTGCCTGGACCAATGATTGGACCACCGTCTTTCACGTTCATCATAGAGTGAACGTGCCAGTCACCAGGGCGACGAGCTTTCAACAATACTTTAAACTCGTATGTTTCGCCCAGTTCCAGAGACACAGAACGTGGCACCAATTGACCGCCAATCCATGAACCAGCACGGATAAATACAGGACCTGGAATACCAATGTTTAAGAATGATATTTCTGGTTTTGCAACGGTTTCTGGCCATCCAGCGAATACGTGGAATTTACCGGTTACAGTCATTGTATCGTTTACAGGGACTATATCTTTTGACCAATTAAGATCATACCAGTGAATTGTACGCATACGCATGAACGCAGCCTGTGACTTCTCACCATGAGCAGACGCAGTTGGAGCATAAAACATCGCCGCTGTTACAGTAACCAGCAGTGCGACAAAGGATAATTTCGCTATCCCGTCTTTTATTAATTTCATATATCCTCCTCTATAATAGAGAATCTATAGTTTTTGAGTATCTAGCGACGACAGAACTACACCTATCGCAACCAGCTTTTTTTTATTATTTATTCTAGAACAATTCTTCTTAAGAACCTTTTGTGAAGGCGGTTTGTCCAAACCATCTTCCGAAGAAATGCCACAAGAAGTAAACGATGATACTCACGAAACCAGAGAAGAACGCTGATACTGGAGCAACGTCTTTACCGAAAGTTCTCAGTGTACCTTTTTCAACCATACGGATGTATTCGGGCATGCCGGTTCTCACATAGTGATAACCTGATAAGTCAGCCAAAGTCATCATCATACCGTTGTATTCAACAGGCAAATGCAATGGAGCCATAACAGGCCAATTACCAGGGTAGAACAACAAGCCAAACCCTAAACCACCAATTACCGCTGTCAGCTGCATGCTGTTAGACACCAACAATACAACGTCCAGAACGATAGCACCTGGAACTAATTGTGATGGGAATACGAAATTAATTGGGAAGTATGTCCAGCCCCAAAAATTGAAGTATCTATTTACCCATTCACCAAACAAAAGACCTAGCACACAAAGAGTTGCACCGAACGCTATACGATAACGCCACCACAAAACTGCTTGAACTGCTGCTGGAAAAGTAATACCCATAATAGGTAAAACAGTAACCCACAACCGCCTATCTTTCCAGTCTGTCCAGAAATCCCAGTCACCCGCAACTAACATAAAGTGAACGTGATAACCGCCCAGAATAACAAAAAACAATGTGAACATAATTAGCCAATCGAACGTACGCGAAACTTTTACTGCTTCGGCGCGTGAACGTACAGCTGATTGAGATGCGCTCATTAGCTTACCTCCTAAAGGATTTAAATTATTTTTATATTAACTACTATCTATTCCTAAGACTGCTTCGCTCCAAAAGCAAGAACAAAGCAGTCAAGGAGATAGTAATTACAACCAAACTTTAGCTTATTACGCCAAGTCTTTTTTCAGCAACTTAGCAAGTGCTGCGATTTCGATGTTCAATACACCTAACACACCCAAAGCTGACCATCCGAAGAATACGAAGCCGTAGTGTAAAGGAGCAACAAACAATTCTTCCATAAACCAGAATGTATGACCCCATTCATTTAAGCCAACATTTGGCAAAATCATGAATGGACCAACGGTGGCAACCATATACATGATTGAGTTACCTTGTTGGTAAGTCGGCAATCTAGTCTTTGCGTACAAGAAAGCAGCACCACCCGTAATGATATAAATCGGGTAGCTCAAATAGAACTCGATAACATGACTTGGTGTAAAGTCAGTATCGCGAACGATTGTTTGATGCCATGTGCCATCTTGCTCTGTGAAGTAGCTAGCACCGAAATAGATCGCTGTACCGTAGCACACCAACCATGTCCAATGTGTGAAGTGTCTTCTCAACTCTTCTCTTGGTGTGATTGACATAACCTTACGGTCACGAGATTTCCAGAGATAACCCCACAGAATACCTGCAGTACTTACTTCTAAAACGAACTCGATGTAAAGAAAGTTCATCCAATATGTTTCGAATTCAGGTGCGAATGAGTCCATACCGGCTGACCAGCCATAAACACCTTCGTACCAACGAACCCACGCATAAAACACGCAATACAACGCAACACCGAGAAACAAATTTCTTTTGTTCAACAACGGTGCTTCCGCAGCATCAGCTTTTACTGATTCAGTTGTAGCTGCCATTTCTACCTCCTAAAAATTATCAAATCCCCAGATCCTAATTAAAGAACTGGGAGTCAATTGTCACCATCCATCTGCTCACCCCTAATAAAAATCTAGTGATGCCACTAGATCCATCCAGTGAGTTCTAAGTCTACCAGTTCGAATAAACGTGTCAAGTCTAAATTAGGCTCAATCATACCAATTTCAGAACTTTAAACTTGCATGGATAACTGCCTTCGCTAAAAACTTTGATAAACTTAGATTTCTGATACACTGCCTGCTGACCTTATCTCATTAACCTTTGAATCTAGATAGCTATCACCATGAAAAAATATTCTCTGCTATTTTTGATCGCTGGCATCGGAATTTTAATTTTGATCACCCAGAAGGTCATACTTCCACTAGTCAATGATGTCGTCAAATCTGACGCATTTCTTGTTGACAGCAATGATCAAGGAAGTCAATTCCCAATCTCAAACACAATGAGTGACCTTGCTTTCACGCATTGCAATACCTATATTAAGTCTGAACTTGGCTCAGATTCGTCGGTGACATTTTCAGAAAAACCTCTCAAAGCATGGAGCCTTGGAAACTATCAATATGTGGTGAATGCTGAGATTAACATAACCAGCGGTTCTAACACAGCCACCAAAAAATATGCATGTAGAATTACCTACGAAAACGGCGACGATCTAGAGGGATCAAATGACTTCAGTAACTGGTCGATAATTGGAATAGACGGAATTTAAGATTGCTCAAAAGATTACCTGATACCCATAAGCCTCATCTAATTTCATTAAAGACGACCCCTGGCATAGGTGGTGTTCTCATTGCAACATTAAGCAAAGCGAGAGCATGTCTTTCAGTTGGAATGGTCGATTATGCCGATAGCGGAATTCGGCCAGGTAACGCGGCAAATGTCTGGGGTTGATCGTATGGTAAGTGTTCGTGATCGAACAATCACATTGCCTATCATGGCATTGATCCAAGCAAAACCATCTTTGGCTACACCCCACCCTGTGACAATGCTGACATGGCTGCACCCAGCATCTGTTAAGGCTGAAAAACAAGGCCATCCGTCCGAAATGACTGTACTGCCGGGCTCGATGTCGGAATGCTTTGCATTTTCACTCCGCAAAAAACGCTCCGTAAAAACGCCCAGCCCTATCGCTTCTGGGGACTACTCGGCTTCCCGCCTCGTAGCGGTTGAATCCGCCGATTAATAGAGATACCCTTACTTACCCTTTAGAGTCTTTCTTAGTTTTCTTCGCAGCTTTCTTTTCTTTCGGACTCATAGCAGGTTTTTTCTTGTCTTCTTTATTGCTTTTTTGTTCTTTGCTCATGGTATTTGCTCCAACATAAGTGAGTGGTTTTGAAAATTCAAGTGAATGACAGCACTATGCCAGTGTTTGGAATACTAATCCGTGAAGTTTGACTGCCAAATACAATGGATTAAGCATACTCTGATACAACAATAAGAACAACTTATCGCAAAACGCACTTCCGCTGCTAAAGACCTAACCCCAAAAAACTGAGGAACTTATGGGGATCTCTAAAAATCCCCTCTCCCTCTGGGAGAGGGCTAGGGTGAGGGTTGTAAATGCTTGTTTTTAAAGCCCTCATCCCAACCTTCTCCCAGAGGGAGAAGGAGTTTTTTGAATTTTTAGAGATCCCCTTATCTTGATCGCCTACATAGGTACTGTAACAAGCATCTACAAGCTTGCATTGATTCAAGTCTCATGGACGTCGATATAATAGGGCTTTGCCAACTTAATGCACTCAAACATAAAGCTATCTAGAGCTGCTACACCTGGAGTATCCACGTAATGAAGACCTAATTCTCTTGAATTAAATTGGTGCTTGAGGATTCCACTGATTGAAAACGGGATGCCTGATTCCGGTAAAAAAAGTTGTATCTTGACCTTGCCTTCCATATCTGCAGGCATTGGCTTATTAAGCTTTATTTTGATACCTGTATAGCTAATATCGACAACCTCACCTTCTAAGCTTGCTGGCGCCTGTGGTGGCTCAAGCATAATGCTTGCTTTTAAATCACGCGGATTAAACCGAGGGGACTGCCGTCTTTCTGCTGCTTCTGCCATAGCAAAGTTCCAAATAATATAATTAGGGAATCTCTAAAAATTCAAAAAACTCCTTCTCCCTCTGGGAGAAGGCCGGAATGAGGGTAATAAAATCAAGCAATTATATCCCTCACCCTAGCCCTCTCCTAGAGGGAGAGGGGATTATTAGAGGTTCCCATTAGTTGATTATAGGCATTTTGTGAACAACAGCAAGATTGAACGAGTAGTTGATCATCGCTCATGTTGCCGCAGCATTCCTGCCTCGGAATTACGGCTTAGGAGTATTAGACAACCCCCGTTTGGCCTTACGCATCTGATTTTTCTCGGCTTTTAATTGTTGGATAATCGCCAGTTCGACCAATTCCGTCTGCATCAGGTCGGGCGTCTCCAAACTGATACGACCAAGCGTACCTGAACGTAATTCGTTCAGGAGTATTTTAGCGACCCTATCCACATCAATCAGCCCACCTGCGCGCAGGCATCCCCGCTGCCTTCCGATTACAGCTATCAATTCCTGCGCGGTAGTAGGCAATGTATCAAGCAGGAAACGGGTTTGTAGAGCGTCTAGATAATTATCTAATAAATAATCTAGCACAAAAACAGCAATATCGTCGTGACTAATCGCGGTATCTTTGATAGCGCCCGTGGCGGCTAGGCGGTAACCGCTGTTCTTATTTTCAACATTCGGCCAGAGCATACCCGGTGTATCTAGCAAAACCACGCTATTCCCGATAGCAATGCGCTGTTGTCTTTTGGTGACGGCTGGCTCATCTCCAGTCTTTGCGATGGTTCTGCCTGCCAACACATTGATTAATGTAGATTTACCAACATTTGGAATACCCATAATTAGGGCATTTATCAGTTTACCTTCGCTTTTATCCGGTGGGGCAAGTTTGTGGCAAAGATCAGTTAACTGTTTGATTTTGTCGGTTTGATCCATGGACAATGCCAAGGTTTTTACACCTTTCTGCTGTTCCAGGTAGGTCTGCCAGCGTTGCGTGATGTCGGGATCGGCAAGGTCGCTTTTATTTAACACTTTGATGCAAGGCTTGTCGCCTCGCAACCTCGCAAGCATCGGATTTTCACTGCTGAACGGAATCCGCGCATCCAGGATTTCAATCGCCACATCAACCTGAACGAGAGTTTCTTTGATCTCTCGACCGGCTTTGTGCATGTGGCCTGGATACCATTGAATGGCCATGATTTATTTTGTAAACTGAAATTAAGAATCGGTAGTGTAACAGTTCTATTTATTTTAGTACTTGATGATGACTCACAAAACGGCAGTGGATGCCTTTTTTAGGCAATGGCGTGCTAATTAGGTTTATTCAACAACCCACTTAATCTACTCTGTTTACTGGTTAAGTTTAAAGAGCACTACACTCGGTGTTTTGAAAAATGAAGAAACCAAAAATTTGTGTAAATAGCGTCGGTTTTTAGACTTTTTGTAATCCTAACAATTTTTCTCAATTGAGAACCCATCTGAATTTTTTACATAGACCCATCTAAGAGCTTGATGAAATTCCTTTTCGCCTTGAAGCGCATACGCAACTCGGCCACGTAATATCCAAAATCCCGATGACGTTCTTGCGCATCCATTATTACACCAACTTTGCGGATCAACTTCGCCGCATCGGCATAAGCGGTGTTATTGGTTTGTTCAACTAAAAGAGGAATCACCCGTTTATAAAGGGTTATGGCATCATTCCCGCGTTTGGTTTCCAGCTTGCCAGCCAGTGTTACCAGCAAATCATGGGCGCACACACCAGCATTGACTGCCGCCCAAGCCGCATCAAGATCGTTCTCCCACAGGGCAATCTCAGCTCGCAAAGAGCAATTGGGAGTAGACGGTTCTGGATTCCAGCGATCTGTCGCAGCCGCTTTTCGCGCAATCACCTCAGCAACCCAGGCCAGCGCACGTTTACGCTGCTCAGGCCATGCTCCTAACTGCTTAGCGACCTTATGCAGCTTTTGATAATGCTCCAGCGTCGTTCGTTCTTCAAACTGCACCCAGGTCAATTGTAAAGCTTCTTCGTTGCGTTTACGTTTCAGATAAGCCGCCACGAGAAAATCCCGCAACCGGCTATCTGTCATTTTAGGGAAAGCCTTCAAACCCTGCTCAGCCCACTCCAACGCCTTATCGTCCTGCCCTGCTTTAGTCCATATCTCCGCAATATTGAAATAATCATAAGCTGAGGTCAAATCCTGCGCTTTAATGGCGACCAGTTCCTCCACATCACCGCTAGCTCTTGCCAAGGATTCCATAATGCGCGTAATACGCCAACGATGATCCTCGAAATTATCGCCAGATTGTTTAGGCCTAACCTTTTGCCATTCGATATCGGCTAACTCACGATAACGCCGAAGACCTTGCTCACCCAAAACATGACTGTATGTCGTAGCACTGAAACTACAAATGCCGATGGGCAAAGTCATTTCCATACGAAACAGCCGTTCAGCCAAAACACAAGGTACTGGCTGTGCCAGTTCACACGCCTTAAGGTGCATATCACTGAGGGCATCCGCAATACTGCCGACTTCCCCATTGGAATCATCGATATTCTGCATGGCATCTTCCACGCGCTCGATAGCGTATTCAAGTAATTCAACCAGTATTCCGGCACTATCTGGCGTTAACAACTCCTCCAATGATTCTACAAGCTGTTCGAGATCACCTGCAAAATCGCCCGCCTCGCGCCAGTCAACAAAGCCGTGGATACGGGTCGCCTTGTTGATCGCTTTACGGAAGATTTGCTGTACATTACTGCCTGCCCCGTCGCGTTCTGCTTTCAATGCCAACGATTGATATAAGCGGTCATCGCGCTGCGCCGCTTCAAGCACCATGTTGATTAGCACCTCCGGCTTTTGTGTCGCCAAATAATCACGGATGTCCTGCCAAGGGTCGTGGCGTTTTTTCTTGGCTTGTGATTGACCAGCCACGCTTTCAACTCGCTGCTCAGCTAACCAGGCAAATCCCACCGCCACGCAATGCTTGCAAAAATAACCATCGGCGGCGCGTGGACAGGTGCAGTCATAGCTAAGATCACCATCATTCTCATCAGCCCACAATTTCACCCGATAAGTTTCCGTCCCCGCCACCCTGGCACTGACTTTTTGCCTGGCAGTAAGCAGCCGTTCCACAAATCCAGAAGCAAAATATTCCTCACCTCGCTGGAATGCCATTGTTCCGGCTAATTTTTTTAGGTTGTTGGGGGTTATTACCTTATCTAACATGGAAATATGCTCGTGAGTCACTTGCTCGCCCCCAAGCTGGAGCTTGGGAACAAGCAAAGCAATTCATGCTAATTGCTTGACCGTTCTGCATTTCGGATAAGCTGAACAGCCAAAAAACTGCTTGCCTTGGCTATTCCCATTTCATGCTGTTCTTAAAACCATTGGCATGCCGCATTTAGGACACGAGTTATCATGAAAGTTTGATTTCTTTTCGACAATGGTTTTGACATGCTGAACATGATCAAGGTGAGTTCTGATAGAGGGTTTTAAGCGACCAGATTGAATATTGCTGCATATTTCCTGAACTTCGCTTTCACTCAAGACTATTTGCACTTTACTTTTGATAAATCGGATATAGCCACCGGTATAAACAACATTATCCGGCATAGCAGTTTTAAATGTGCTATCGCCGACAAAGACAACGACCGAAAATACTTTTTCGGAATCAATAACTAAAGCATCCTGCAATGTTTTTGTGTGCTTATAATTTTGGTGTAAAGGATTCTGGAATTTAGTTGTATGCCGATATATTTTTTGAGTCCAGGTTTTTTGTTGCACACTGCCGAATATCCAGCCCTTCATGTTTTTGGTTTCGATCACGAAAACACCGAACCTGGAAACAATAACGTGATCGATTTGAGTTGTACCGTCTTCAGTTCGAAGCGTCACATTCTTAAATAGCGTATAGAGATGCTTATCAAGGAAAAACTTGGCCGCTAAATTAACCTGAAACTCACCCAATGCGCCTTTCATAAAAGGCGACTTCAAAAATGCAAGCAGAATAAATAAAGGAAATACCCACCAATAGGCAGCTACTACTTGAATCAGCATTTGGTTAACGATTGTCGATGGGTTCATTTCAACCTTAATTTTATGGTCATGTATTTAGAGTATTGCGGATCAACAAGTGGATATGCATCTATCATTAGGGTTTAACATAGTTGAGTACGCTCTCACTAACGCCCGTAACCATAATCTGCTGAAGTGTAGCTTAACATGTCTCTTTGTCAGCGCTAATTTTGTGGGTTAGTTCACATAACAAAAAATCTTGCTAGTTTCCAGGCTCTGGCTTGGGAGCTAGCATAACCCCATCTACCCAACCTTTTCCCGCTTCACCGAACCATCCGCAATCTGACAATCGTCCAACGAACACATGGGGGTTTTCGCGCAGTTAATCCCTGCTTCATTGATGGCTTTTTGCATGGCTGCTATTTGTTCATCAAGCGAATTAATATGGTCGAGCATGTGGTTGATGGCGTAGGCAACCGGATCGGGCATGTCGGATGTTGCACCATAGGCATCAAAACCCATTTTGGTGGCGATTTTGTCGCGTTCGGTTTTTTTCATTTGCGCTTCGGGTTCTTTTGCCAATTCAGGATTGCTGTCCAGCCAGCCATACTGTGGTTTGTCTGCTTTGGCTTGCATATCAATGACGTGACCTGGAATGCCAACGACCGTTGCTCCCGCCGGTACGGCTTTAAGGATCACTGAATTTGAACCAATACGCGCTCCTGCCCCGATTTCAATTGGCCCCAAAACTTTAGCGCCTGCGCCAATCACCACGCCATCATGTAGGGTAGGGTGGCGTTTACCTTTGTTCCAGGTTGTTCCGCCCAAGGTTACGCCATGATATAAAGTGCAATCGTCACCAATCACGGCGGTTTCTCCGATCACCACGCCCATGCCGTGGTCGATAAAAAAACGCCGTCCGATTTGTGCGCCGGGATGGATTTCAATACCTGTCAACCAACGGCTGATATGGGAAATTATCCGCGCCAATAATTTAAAACCCGCGTTCCAACATACATGGCTGATCCGGTGTATTTGCACGGCATGAAAGCCTGGGTAAGCTGTGACCACTTCCAGCACCGATTGAGCTGCGGGATCGCGCCCGAAAACACAGGCAATATCTTCTTTTATCCTTTCTAACATTATTGGCTCCGCTTGATTTTAGCTTTATTGCCTTGCGACATCCTCAAAATACCCCTGAGAATATCCAGCTCCTTGGTATCCAGGTGTACCCGGTTGTAAATTCGGCGCAATCGCCGCATGATTGAATTTGATTGGTCGGGCTGCATAAAGTCAATATCAACTAAAGCCTGATGAAGATGACCATAAAAAGATTCCATTTGTTCAGTCGTTGCTAATGGCACGTCGCCTTTATCACCGATTTGGCTTTTTTCCTGTAACCCAACTGCCACAAACAATTCATAACAGACGACTTGCACGGCGGCAGCGATATTCAAGGAACTGTATTCGCTGTTACAGGGGATTCTCAACAAGTAGTGGCACAAATCCAATTCATGGTTTTTTAGCCCAGAATTTTCCCGCCCAAATACGATAGCCACTTTATTGTCGGGTTCATGGATTACGACTTTTTCGGCACATTCACGCGGAGTAAGCTCTGGCCAGCTAATGGTGCGGCAACGGGCGCTAGCTCCTAACACCAACTGGCAATCGGCAATCGCTTCGGGCAAAGTTTCGTAAATCTTGGCAGCAGCCAAAATATCATCCGCACCTGAAGCCCTTGAAGTCGCATCGGCACTCGGAAAAATTTTGGGATTGACCAAGCACAGGTTGTCCATCGCCATGTTCTTCATCGCCCTGGCAACAGCGCCGATATTGCCGGGGTGCGAGGTTTCGACCAATACAATCTTGATATTAGATAGAAACGCTTCCATTGTTTAAAAAAGCGGTAAGTTTATCAAAAGATTTGTTATCCTAATCAGGTTTCTAACCGCTCATTATACAATCAACTTATGCAACCCATGCTCAATATCGCCATACGTGCTGCCCGTAGCGCTGGCGACCTTATACTCCGTTCCTCCGACAACATCGGCCAGCTCAATATCGACCAAAAAGGCAAGAATGACTATGCCAGCGAGGTAGACCGCGCAGCAGAACGGGAAATCATCAATATCATCCGAACGGCTTACCCTGACCACGCCATTCTCGCCGAAGAAAGCGGATTACACCAAGGCAACGATTTTGTTTGGGTAATTGACCCGCTGGATGGCACCACCAATTTCCTGCATGGCTTTCCACAATATGCGGTTTCCATTGCCTTAAAATATAGAGGCAGATTGGAAGTTGCCGTTATTTACGACCCCTTGCGCGACGAGCTATTTACCGCTAAACGTGGTGGCGGTGCGATGTTAAATAGCCGCCGGTTGCGGGTGACCAACCAAACTAGCATGAAGGGGGCCTTAGTTGGCACAGGCTTTCCGTTTAAGACTGACCTCCATTTGGATGCTTACATCGGAATGTTCCGCGCCATAACCACGGAAGCCGCCGGCATTCGCCGCGCCGGAGCGGCAGCACTGGATTTAGCTTACGTTGCCGCCGGACGTTTAGATGGCTTCTGGGAAATCGGCATCATGGAATGGGATATGGCGGCGGGTATTCTATTAATTAAGGAAGCTGGCGGCGTGGTCACCGACTTTTCTTTTAATGACAATTATCTAACATCGGGCAATGTTATTGCTGGTAGCCCGAAAATGCACCAAATGTTGTACCATTTGATAGAGCCGCATGTGACGGACAATTTGAAATAATTCCTACGATTTGACATTATTCCAAAACTAGATGGATTATATCGTGCGTTAATATGGTTGTAACTTAAATAGAGGCTAGGCAAATTGCCGTCGGTTTTTGGAAGCTGAAGAACTCAGTCATGGCGCATCAACCAAACCTTTATGCCTAATCTACCAACTGACCAGGTTAATTCACTTAGGCACTATTGGCAGAAGGCCGTTAACAGGGCAAAAAACTGGGCTGAATAATTTTCCAACGTTAGTGTTATTAATCACCACCGCCACATCCGCCAGTATCACCGGAATCGCTGGTTGATGAATCATCAAAACCATCTGTGCCACCATCAAAGTCGGTACTAGAAATATCGCCACCGCAATAAATAGCTGATCCTGTCGAATCTTCCCGCTTACCCATTCCTTTGCAATCGAGGATATAATGAAAACCGTTAGGAATTTTTAGCTTTGCATCGATGGCAAACAACAAGGGCAATCGCGTTGCCTTTTTAGGGTTGATATTCTCGTCCAAGCAACTGTGCCACCAAACTCGCCTTATCCCTGCGTTGTTACTGCGATTTGCACCCAGCACAACGGCTGGAGTGTGATGTAGAAACCGGCCAAAAGCCTTCTGGCAAAACCGCTCGTATTGCTGAGTATAGAGGATGAACTCATGCCACAAGTCGTCAACCACTTGCGATGGCATAGATACAAATTTTCGACCGCTTGTTAAATATGCCATAAAAAACTGCCGCAATGCACGAGCTACTAGCTGGCGGTCTTTGGCTTCAAGTTCTGGTCGTAAAGCCGCTAACTTATCAAACAGGCCGGATGGAAACATGAAAGTGCGAATATATTCAGCTCTTTCAAAAGCTAACTGCCGTGACCAAAAAACAGCGATTAACACAATTAGAATGATAAAAACTGCAATCAGTATAGGCATATACTGACTTTAGTTAAATGTAAACAACTCATAACTTCGTTGCAATAACTCGGAATCATCCAATTTGAGCATTTCCTCAAAACGGGCCTTTTCTTCCTTGTTGGTGATTGGATAACGTGTTTCGAGATAATTAAGCAATATTAAGTCCAGCTCTTTTGTTCCCCGTCGGCATTGCCATCGTAATCTAGCTAGGTCGCCCATATCAATAATTGCAGCTTATGCTTTTCGATTCACCAAAAGTTTTTTGGTTTCTGCGATGGCTTTGGCTGGGTTTAATCCCTTGGGACAGGTATCGGTGCAATTCATAATGGTATGGCAACGGTAAAGCTTAAAGGCATCGTCTAGCTGGGTTAGCCGTTCATCAGTGGCTTCGTCACGGCTATCAGCCAACCAGCGATAGGCTTGCAATAACACGGCAGGCCCTAAATACTTATCAGAATTCCACCAATAGCTTGGGCAACTGGTGGAGCAACAAGCGCATAGTACACAGTCATATAAGCCGTCCAACTTGTCGCGATCTTCTTTTTTTTGTAAGCGCTCTGTTGTAGGCGGCGCAGTCTTGGTAGTCAACCACGGTTTTATTTCCGCATATTGGGCGTAGAAATGAGTCATGTCAGGCACTAAATCTTTGACTACATCCAAATGCGGCAGCGGATAAATCTTGATCGTGTCGGGATAATCGGTGATCGCCTTAGTACAAGCCAGGGTATTCTTACCATTCACATTCATGGCACACGAACCGCACACACCTTCACGGCAGGAACGCCGGAACGTCAAACTGCTGTCGATTTCGTTTTTGATATAGATAATAGCATCCAGCACCTTGGTTCCGCACAGGTCAGCATCCAGTTCGTAGATGTCGATGCGCGGATTTTCGCCCGCGTCTGGATCCCAGCGGTAAACTTCAACACGACGTATATTAACAGTGCCTTCTGGCGCTTTAAACATTTTACCTTTAGTCAATACGGAGTTTTTAGGTAAGGTAAATTCAGCCATTAGTAGACCCTCTCTTTGGGCATGACCACTTCCACTTCGTCGGTTAACGTATATAAATGCACGGGGCGGTAACCGAATGTGACCTTATCTTTATCTAACCACGTCAAGGTGTGTTTCATCCAGTTGACATCATCGCGTTTGGGGTAGTCTTCCCGCGCATGTCCGCCCCTGCTTTCCTGGCGATTGCCGGCGGCAGAGATAGACACCATTGCTTGACCCAACAAATTGTCAAGCTCCAGGGTTTCGACTAGATCAGTGTTCCAAATCAACGACTTGTCCATAACCTTAACATCGTTCAATGATTGAACGACATCTTTCATGGCTGATATGCCTTCGTCCATAGTCTTTTGAGTTCGAAACACAGCTGCTTTGCTTTGCATGGTTTTTTGCATATTCAGTCGAATTTCTGCTGTTGAATGATTACCATTGGCATGACGAAATTTATCAAAACGAGCCAATGCCTTATCGCAAGCATCTTTGGGCAAAGGCTTGTGTTTTGTATCGGGTTTGATAAGTTCCGCGCAACGTATCGCAGCAGAACGGCCAAATACAATAAGGTCTAACAGCGAATTGGAGCCCAGACGGTTTGCACCATGTACGGAGACACACGCGGCCTCACCTATGGACATGAGTCCAGGCACAACTTTATCAGGGTTGCCATCGGTGAGCGTTACGACTTCTGCTTTATAATTAGTTGGAATACCGCCCATGTTGTAATGCACTGTCGGCAGCACCGGAATGGGTTCTTTAGTAACATCAACGCCAGCAAAAATCTTTGATGTTTCGGCAATGCCAGGCAAACGCTCGTGGATTACTGCGGGATCGAGGTGCTCTATGTGTAAGTGCACATAATCTTTGTGTTCGCCGATGCCACGACCTTCGTTAATTTCAATCTGAATGGCACGGCTGACGACATCGCGTGAAGCCAGATCTTTCGCGTGAGGCGCATAACGCGCCATAAATTTTTCGCCTTCGGAGTTAGTCAGGTATCCACCTTCTCCCCTTGCGCCTTCGGTGATTAAACAACCTGAGCCATAAATCCCAGTTGGGTGAAATTGAATAAATTCCATATCCTGCAAGGGTAAACCTGCACGTAATACCATTCCGTTGCCATCCCCAGTAACCGTATGCGCGGATGTGCAAGAAAAGTAAGTGCGCCCATAACCGCCCGTCGCCAAAACGGTCATGTGGGCTTTAAATAAGTGTATCGAACCATCATCCAGGCACCATGCCAACACGCCACGGCATTCGCCATTTTCCATAATCAAGTCCAAAACGATGTACTCGATAAAAAATAGCGCGTTGTGTTTCAATGATTGCTGGTACAGGGTATGCAGTATGGCATGACCGGTCTTATCTGCGGCTGCACAAGTGCGCTGGGCTTGGCCTTGACCATAATGGGTTGTCATCCCGCCAAAAGCGCGCTGATAAATCTTGCCATCTTCCGTCCTGGAAAACGGCACGCCATAATGTTCGAGTTCGATAATTGCCGGAATGGCTTCCTTGCACATGTATTCGATAGCGTCCTGATCACCTAACCAGTCCGAACCTTTAACCGTATCGTACATGTGAAAACGCCAGTCGTCTTCGCCCATATTGCCAAGCGCAGCGCTGATGCCACCTTGTGCGGCAACTGTATGGCTACGGGTGGGAAAGACTTTGCTTATGCAGGCTGTACGCAACCCTTTTTCAGCCATACCAAGTGTCGCTCGTAGCCCCGCACCGCCCGCACCAACCACGATGACATCATATTCGTGTTCGGTAATCTTATAATCTCCAGCCATGCCTCGTCCTGATAAGTTTTGTGGGTTACATAATGCGAAAGATAAAAAATAATGCCGCCACTGCCAAAAATAGAAAACTCAAATTGATTACTTTGATTAGCTTAACTTGAAGTTCTTGGTTGGCAACATAGTCCTCAATGACAACCTGCAAGCCAATCGCCGAATGATAGAAAACGGCAAGCAGCCAAACTTCTATACAGATCGTATTTAAAGGTGATTTTAACCACGCAACAGTCTGCTGAAAAGGCGCAGTCATGCATAGGTTAAGGAAAACAATCAGTTGGAAAGACAAAGGAATCAGGATAACCGCCGTGATTCGTTGCATCAACCAGTGCCAAGTTGCCGATTTCGTAGCACCGTTCCCAAATATCGCTAGTTTATTAATCATGGGCTAAATGAAAATCCATGTGGCCAGTGTGAGGGTGAATGCTGCTGCCAACTCAATTTTGGCATACTTATTCAGTTTGTCAGGCTCAAAGCCATCGCCAACATCCCAAAATAAATGCCGAACACCGTGGCATAAATGAAAGAATAGCGCGTAAATAAAGCCCCAATAGATTAACTTTACCAACCAGAAGTTAACCGTACTTTGCATGGCAGCATAAGTACCCTCACCTTGTGAAAGCGCATAAAAAAGCATGACAACCAGGAGCAATCCTGCCGACAACAGAACACCGGTAATACGGTGTGAAATGGAGATAATGCCGGTAAGCGGCAATTTATAGACTTGTAGATGGGGTGATGTGGGTCTGGAATGTTTAGCCGTCATATTTTCCCGCACAGGTTGGTATTGTCGCCAAAATCTACATTTCGTATGTGAGTTGAATCGCAGATTACATCATGCGAGTATAGCAATTAAACTGTTTTATGGACAACAAACACTTAGCCTGATGATTTGACTTCAGTGCAAAGTTAGCTGGACAAATAGAATTGTTTCAAAATAAGAAACTATTAGTTAATAACCAGCTATATTGTTAACCAATAAAGCCTTCTATATAATACGCTCCAAGTTGTTTATTTTTTGTTTTTACCTCCTAAGCAATCACTGAAATTAAACGATTTTACCTTTATATTCAAAAGTCCGGCGTTTCTCGCGCTCTATCGTACTTTTAATTCAAGCGTAGTTATTCTTTTGTCGTCATGTGGACTATCCGTTCAACCTGCGTTTTTAACTAAAACGTACCTCAGTTCCTCCAAACATTGAATCCTCCTGATGTGTTTGTTCTGTCACTCCCAGCACTTTTTAAGTCTGGGAGTTTTTTTTGCCTGAATTTTCCTTAGCGTTAAATGATGCTTTTAATTAGTGGCAAGACACCATTATCGCTACGATTCGAACGGCGATGGTGCGCCAACCGTTCAGGTGTTTCCGTTGCAGGAATTTTGTACACAAATTGCTTGCGTGCCGGATGGTAAGGCATATTGGGCTTGTAGAAATCTTCCCGCATGTGCCTTAATTCTTCCTGGCGATACACCTTTAGCGGTTTAACAAACTCGTCATGGCTGCGCCTTAGCACCTTGCTCTCTAGTATTCTTGCGTAATTATTGCTCTGTGCGAGGGTTTCCACCATCAATTCTATTTTGCTATCAAACGCCGCAAACATCTCAGGAATAACAAAATCAACTAAGCCAATTTTTTTGGCTTCTTGCATCCCTATCGGCAAGCAAGCTTCGGTAATTTCCAAAGCTTTATCATAACCGACGCGTTTAGGCAGGGTGTAAGTCCAATATTCAGAGCCATACAATCCCATGCTTTTGTAATGTGGATTAAATACCACACCCGACCGTACACAGACCTTATCACACGCCAACGCAAACGGTACGCCGCCAGCCCCCGCATTACCGTGAACTGCGGCAACCGTTATTTTGGTGGTGGTATTGAGAACAGTCAAGATAAGGTCATCAATCGCATTAATATTATGCCAAGATTCCTCAGCGGGATTGTGCGCCGCTTCAATAATATTGAGATGAACACCGTTTGACCAAGTAGTCCTCGCCCCAACCAGCACCAGCACACGGGTTGGGCGATTGCGTACTTCGATGACCGCATCGCGTAAGCGCAAGCATTGGTCGGTGCTCATCGCACCATTATGAAAATCAAAATGCAAATAGCCAACCGCATTTTTTTCTTCATACCAGATTTCCTTGAAAGTATTAGCTGTGCTGTGGTACATACTCATCGGAATTTCCGGCAAATCCTTTATCCGTTCACCCAGAACACTTGCGGCTGGTAATTTAAAGTAAGGTTTATCGCCATTATTGGCTTTGCGCTTAAGATGCGATAACCAGATAGCACCATCAACCGTGGCTCGACATACGGCACCTAAGCAAGTGGCAATCAACTCTCCTGGCACACCGACAAGATTATCTTCCTTGGTAGGGCCATACAGATAATACTCATTGCCAAGAATGGTGTCAGCAACCCCAGGACTACCATCAGCAGCATATATCTTATCAAGGATAATGGCGGTGGAATCGACCCGCCAATCAATGCGGCGATCTTTTTGCTTCATTGTTGGCCTTAGCTGTCCTAGCACGTCCGGTTTGCCATAATCCAAAGGTTTCGGTTTAAAACTGGCATCCTGAAAATGCTCAAGTGCTTGCAAAACCACTTTAACAGCAGCTTCAGTGACTTCAATTGTGTAGATACTGCTTTTGCTACCAGGCCGCATTTTAAAAGTTGCCGTTGCCCAAACATCGCCTGCATCCATTTCTTCCACAGCCTGCAATGCCGTTACGCCCCATTGCGTTTCTTTGTTTTGTATTGCCCAGTCAAGGGAGGATGCACCACGATCACCTTTAATACCTGGATGCACAACAACACACACATAATGCCGCCAAATACTTTCGGGTATCCGATGGCGCAGGAATGGGCAGAAAATAATGTCGGGGTTAAACAACTGTACACCTTCCAGCATGGTTTGTTCATTAATGGCAATTTCAATAGACACCGCATGCCCACGCTGTAACAACTCAACGTGAACCCGCTGTGTTAGCCCGTTATAGGCTGATGACAACAGTAAAATTTTCATAGTAACCACCCTCTTTTTTTATTAGCATTTTTTTAAAGCTTTCTGGAAGTTACATCGTAAGGGCATTCAATAACGGTATCTATGAGTTAGTTCACACTTTGGGTGTGAACTAATTCACTATCCATGCCCACAACGCTTAAGTTGAAATCCATTACAACAAGTCCAACAGTTTTCCCTGGCTGGATACCTCACCTCTAAATCAATAAACTCATCCTGCAATCTTAAAATAAGACCGATGCTCCTGCGGCGTGGTTTTTAACAAGCGTTGAAATGTCCGCCGCATCTGTTCAGCATTACTGAATCCGCAATTGGCCGCGACACTTTCCATGGGCAAATCAGTCTGTAACATCATATTCCTGGCGGCTTCCATACGAATCCCTTCGACAAATTTTGCGGGGGTTACGCCTATCTCCTGACAAAACAACCTGGAAAAATTACGTGGACTCATCGCCATTCGTTCAGCCAGTTGTTCAACGCCTAAGTCATTATGCGGGTTACTGACTATCCAGGCCTGTAAATCACGAAAATCTTTACGGGTTTTTGCCTCATTAAATACATAGCTGCTAAACTGTGATTGCCCACCGGGGCGGCGCATAAAAATCAACATCGCACGAGCCACTCCAGCTGCAATTTCCCAACCCCAATCTTCTTCGACCAAACTCAAGACCAAATCAATGCCAGCGGTTACGCCACCGGATGTATACATATTGCCATCACGGACAAATATCTTATCGGGTTCAACCCGGATATTTTGATACTTCTTCGCCATTTCTTCGCAATACAACCAATGGGTAGTCGCTTTGCGGCCATTCAGCAGACCGCTTTCAGCAAGTACCAAAGCACCTGAACAAATAGAACCCATCCTTCTTACTTTGGGCATCATGTGCAATAACCACGCTCGCATTTTGGTATCTTGCACGGCTGAATCAATAGATGCCGATCCAGTTACTAGCAACGTATCGATGTCCTCATCCAAATCTTCGTAGCCTTTATCGGCAATAATACAAATCCCTGACGACGTTTTAACTGGCCCGCTATGTTCAGCAACAATCGTCAATGTATAAGCTATTTCGGACGGAGAAATCCGACCTAGAATTCGTAATGCATGATTGGCAAAATTAAACACATCCATCGGGCCGCATACATCTATCAACATGCAGTCTGGATACGTTAACATCGCAATATGCCGATGTTGCTGAATGTATGTAGGCTTGACGTGATTCATAACAAGCTCCAATGGGTGAACTTAGCAGTTATTCTGCGCTTTTTATTTGCAGATACAATGACAATAATCCCACTTTTTCGGACAACTTTTAGGTTATTTGGCTAAGAGATAGGGAGCTTTGGCCATGGGAGGAAAATTACTGCATAGCCACTCCATAAGACTCCCGAACTTACGCAACAGCCAAGGACGTAAAGTCACAGGTTCATTCCGTTGGTCGTAAGCAGCGACTTGATCAAATAGTCAAGCCATGATCGGCATCAAGCTGTTCTGAGCTTTCTAAAAGGCATCAGTTCGAAATAAACCTTCCACTAATCTTATGAAAAGCAGACTTTAGCCGTGCTCATTCGTTCCAATAAACAATTACAGTGAATAAACAAAAAATCCTAAACTCCTAACACAATGATTTTTTCCTACATCATGACCGCAGACAAGGTAAAATTGGGTGCTAATTCGGAAATTTAGGATACGAAAGTGTTTAGAGGAACCACCATACTCTCAGTGCGCCGTGGCGATAAGGTCGTCATCGGCGGTGACGGGCAAGTCACCATGGGCAATACCGTGATGAAAGGCAATGCCCGTAAGGTCCGTCGTCTTTACCACGACAAGGTCATCGCCGGATTTGCTGGTGCAACCGCCGATGCCTTCACCCTATTTGAACACTTTGAAGGTAAGCTGGAAAAGCATCGCGGCAATTTGACCCGTGCCGCCGTAGAAATGGCTAAGGATTGGCGCACAGACCGCGCATTACGTAAGCTGGAAGCCCTGCTTACTATTGCCGATGCCAAAACCTCACTTATCATATCCGGCACAGGCGATGTAATCGAGCCGGAATTTGACTTGATGGCGATAGGCTCAGGTGGCTCGTTTGCTCAAGCTGCTGCACGGGCACTGCTGGAAAACACCGACCTTAGCGCACGCGAAATTGTCGAACGATCATTAAGGATAGCCGCCGACATCTGCATTTACACTAACCATAATCTGCGGATTGAAGAATTAGACACGGAACCCAACGAGTAAACGCATGAACCAAATGACCCCGAAAGAAATAGTTAGTGAACTGGATAAGCACATTGTCGGTCAGGCTGATGCCAAGCGGTCTGTGGCGATTGCCCTCAGAAACCGTTGGCGCAGGCAGCATGTTGACCCAATCATGCGTGACGAAATCACTCCGAAAAATATCTTGTTGATTGGCCCTACGGGCGTGGGTAAAACTGAAATAGCCCGCCGTTTGGCGCGTTTGGCAAACGCACCGTTCATCAAGATAGAAGCCACCAAGTTTACCGAAGTTGGTTACGTGGGCCGCGATGTCGAGTCGATAATCCGCGATCTTGCCGATACCGCAGTCAAGATGATGCGGATGTCAGAAATGGAAAAAGTCCAAGTCCGCGCATTTGATGCTGCTGAAGACAGGATCCTTGATATTTTGCTGCCCGAAGCGGATGGCGGCATGATGTCGGATACAGCTCAGTCCACCCGCCAAAAGATGCGCAAAAAATTGCGTGAAGGCGACTTGGATGACAAAGAAGTTGAAGTTGATGTCAATATGATGCCAATGGGTGTTGAGATCATGGCCCCACCTGGCATGGAAGAAATGACCAGCCAATTGCAAGGCATGTTTCAAAATATGGGATCCGGGCGCACCAAACCGCGCAAGATGAAGATAGCGAAAGCCATGAAAGTCTTGCAGGAAGAAGAAGCCGCCAAACTGGTCAACGATGAGGATATTAAGGTAAAGGCCGTTGAAGCCGTCGAGCAAAACGGCATCGTCTTCTTGGACGAAATCGACAAAATCTGTAAACGCTCAGACCACGGCAGTGGAGGCGAAGTGTCGCGTGAAGGCGTACAACGCGACTTATTACCCATCGTGGAAGGCAGCATCGTCAGCACCAAATATGGCGTTATCAAGACCGACCACATCTTGTTTATCGCTTCTGGTGCGTTCCATCTGACCAAACCTTCCGATTTGATCCCGGAATTGCAAGGGCGTTTCCCGATTCGCGTCGAGCTTAGTGCCTTATCGGCAGATGACTTTGTCCGCATCCTGACCGAACCCAATGCTTCACTAACCGAACAATATGTCGCTTTGATGGCAACGGAAGGCGTTAACCTGAGCTTTTCCACCGACGGCATTAAACGCATCGCCGAAATGGGCTGGCAGGTGAATGAAAAAACCGAAAACATCGGCGCAAGGCGCTTGCATACGATTTTAGAACGCTTGCTGGAAGATATTTCCTATAACGCCCCAGATCTGATGGATAAGTCAATTGTGATAGATGCGGCTTATGTAGACAATCATCTGGCGGAGTTTGTCGAAGATGAAGACTTAAGCCGCTATATCTTATAGTTGCCATTATATTTTTTATGGAACACGTACTCATAATTCATGAAGTCGAAGACTATGAAGCCTGGAAAAAAATATTTGACGATGCGGCGGCTATTAGAAAACATGCAGGTGAATTGAGCTATCAGGTCTTAAAATACGACAATAACGCCAATAAAATCGTCCACTTTTCCAAATGGACATCCATTGTTAAAGCCAAAACATTCTTCGAATCGCCCAAGTTGGTTGAAATAAGGAAACAAGCTGGCGTTAAAACACCTGAATTTGTGTATTTGGAACTGTTGGAAGCAGGTATGTTGTAAGGTGGCAATCATCTCCAACCCAAAAAAATCGTAAGTTGCTGAAGTAACGATGACAGCACATCGAAGTTGTTGGGGCTTGCACGCTCACCCCAACTTTGTGTTATTGTTCCCACCTATGTGTTTGGCCCTTTATGGGTAATTTCCAATGCCTGTAATGAATAGACACAATTTTCCGTTGTTTTTAATTGCGGATTGTCGTAGCACTCTTTATTTTTTGCGAGGGCTTCTTTTTGGTTAGCCATGTACCATGCAACGGATTTAATTTCCGGTGTTTTAGTCGCTTGGAGTTTTTCAATAGCTAAGACACCTGCCGTTAAAATAATCGCTAAAGCGATTAGACTTGGCAAATTAGTCGGTAGCCAATTAAGCTGAAAAATTGGTTTAAAACTACTCGTTGTGGGCAGGGTTAGAAGGTTACTTCGTTTCATAGGAATATCTCCATGTTGAGATTAATTTTTAGGCGGGCAAAGCGTTAACTTAGAAAGCAATGCCTATTTGAAGCCCGTAACCGCATCAGTGTATCCACGGTGGCTGATTTGCTCGACGGCAAACCAGAATTACGGGTTGAATATAGACTAACAACTAAATTGAGCATTGTAAATGCGGCAAATTGTCGCACCTTGATGACCCCATAAATCTAAAAATAATCAATCCGTTAGATGACTATATAGACACCAAGGTATGCAAATTTTCCCCAACATATCGAATTGGGGCGACACTGATTCCCCGCCTGCTGCCGCACTTCCGCCATCTATGGCGGTCGTACACACACTCACAACTAAGTTTGACAAGATGATAAATTATGGTGGCTTCTATAGAAATCAAATTGATTGCCAGCGATCAAATATTCTCAATCATCCCATTATTGCAAACCCTCAACTCGTCTATTTCTGAAGCCATATTGCATGATCGGCTTAATGAGATGGTAGATCAAGGCTACCAATGTGCAGGAGTCTATTCCGATAATAAGTTAATTGGAATTTGCGGCTTATGGATCATAACGAAATATTATGTCGGCAAACATATAGAACCTGACAACATGCTAATCCTTGAAGAACATCGATCTAAAGGACTGGGTAAACAACTGATGGCTTGGGTGTATGACTATGCAAAGTCACAAGGCTGTATAGCAAGCGAACTAAATTGCTATGTGACGAATGAAAAGGGACAGCAATTTTGGGAAAATGAAGGCTACAAAAGAATTGGCTATCATTACCAAAGACCGATTGAACCCACATAAGGGAGCCTCTAAGAACCAGCCCTCCCTCAGGGAGAAGGCGGTTTTTGAATTTTTAGAAGCTTCTATTACACATTCGATTTCAACCACACCTTAAAGGGGGAAAACACCATGAGCGAAAGAATCATTATGCGTACCGGAGAAGCATTAATTGCTGGTGGGCCACCCGGCACAGCCGCCGAACCGGAAGTCATTATCGGCGAACTTGACGGGCCTGTCGGCACAGCGATAGCCAGTATGACCGCTGGTCAAGTCAAGGGCCATACCCGTGTATTTGCTATTTTAAACACCGACATTCAGGTTAGGCCGGTGACTTTGATGGTAAGCAAAGTCACCGTAAACCATAGCCGTTACACTAATATTTTAATGGGAACTGTACAGGCCGCTATTGCCAATGGTGTATTGGATGCGGTACGCGTGGGCGACATTCCCAAAGGAAAGGCCAACGATTTAGGCATTATCGTCTCGGTGTGGCTCAATCCGAGCGTAGCGACTGATGATGCGTTGGATCATAAAATCCTATTCGATATTCACCGCAAAGCCATGGCAACCGCTATCCACAAAGCGATGAACAACCAGCCAGATATCGATTGGTTACTGGAAAATCAGGATAAAATTACCCATAAATATTACCAAATGGGCTTGGACGGAAAAATTTAGAGTGCGCACAAAAAACCTAACAAATATTATCAACTAGGCAGTTTAGAGCCAGCATAAATGGCAAAATTCCCTCACCATTCGCCTGAAAAGCATAGCGGCACAGATACAATGCTACGTGAATACGGCTTACCCTGGCTTGATTACGAACTGCTTGATGCGGGTGATGGTAAGAAACTGGAACGATGGAGAGAAATCATCACCATTCGCCCAGACCTTCAAGCTTATTTCGCAACGGGGTGGCCTTACGCTCAGTGGCGAAAAATGGCACATTGGGAATTTGAAGAACAATCCCCAACCCAAGGTAGCTGGAAAAAAATCAAAGCTCATTCTCCCGAACAATGGATTATTGAATACGGTAAATTAAACTTCTGCTTGAAATTAACCAAATTCAAACACGTCGGTCTTTTCCCAGAGCAACAGGCCAACTGGCGTTTTATTCAAGAGCAGGTTCGAGCTGGCCAAAAGATATTAAATTTATTTGCCTACACGGGTGCAGCATCGCTGGTCGCTCGTGCTTGTGGCGGGGAAGTAGTGCATGTGGATTCCGTAAAACAGATGCTCACTTGGGCTAAGAACAACATGGAATGCAGTAAGCTTTCCGACATCAAATGGGTGCTTGAGGACGCGTTAAAATTTGCCCAGCGTGAATTAAAACGGGGTAATAAGTACGATGGCATCATCATGGATCCACCTGCTTGGGGATTAGGCACTAAAGGCGAAAAATGGATATTGGAAAACCATCTGCCCGGCTTGATAGAAGCAGCGCACGAACTAATGAACCCGAAAGCTTTTTTAATTCTTAATACGTATTCACCCAAAGTAGAATTAGCGGATTTGGCAAGGTCTGCTGAGCGGATTTTTTCAGTAAATCAAATGCAAATAAAACAACTCTGGATGCCAACAAAAACCGGTAACGAGCTGTTTTGTGGGAATTTATTACGGACGATAAAGTGAAGTTATACTCACCAATACATCACTGATATGGTTGGCGGATTTAATTTTTGAGTATCAAACCGATTGAGATTGCAAGGCCGCCCTAATGCAACGCAAAATGCCGTAGTTATACGCGCCGTCTAGCGACTCGAAAACCGGTTTGAGGGCATTTCTTTGGTCTTCGGGTAGGTTGAGGATAATTTCTTCAATTCGTTTAATTTCGTGTTCTGGTAATTTAACGACATCGGCCAATACTAACTGTCCTTGTTCTAGGTATTGTGCTAAGTGACCATAGATAGTGGATTCCTGCAGTGTTCTTTTCTGGGCTATTTGTGGGATGTTAAAACCCAGCTTGAATAATTCCACCGACTCGCTTGCCGTATCGGATGTTGTGGTATTCATATCTCTGTATTCATCAATGACTGCCAGAAATTGTGCGCCATAAAGTGCCAGTTTACGTTCGCCTACGCCGGGTAGCCGGCTCAATTGCTCCAACGTAGACGGCTTGCGTTCCATCATTGACATCAAACAGGCATCATGAAAAATGATGTAAGGCGGGACATCTTGAAGCTCCGCGAGTTCGCGGCGTTTGTTACGCAAGGCATCCCACAACAAGCTGTTGATATTTTTGTTTTTATGGGCTGTTTTGGCGAGTTTTCCGCCTTTTATTTTTTCAACCTGGATGTCTTTACGCAGCATCAATTGTTGTTCACTGCGAAGGATGGGGCGGCATTCCTCAGTCAGCCGCAACGCGCCGAAGTTTTCAAAATCGACGGCAACCAAGCCGCGTGCGACCAATTGCCTGAATACCGAATGCCATTGTTTTTCCTCCAACTGTTTGCCGATGCCGTAGGTTGATTGTTTATCATGTCCAAAACGGATGATGCGTTCCGTCGATTTTCCCAGCAGGACATCGACCAGATACGCCACACCAAAGCGCTGTTCCGTACGGTGGATACACGATAAGGCTTGCTGTGCCGCCAGAGTGCCGTCCCAGGTTTCTACGGGTTCCAGGCAAGTATCGCAATTGCCGCAAGGCTGTTCTAAGGTGTCGCCGAAATAGCCAAGCAAGGCTTGGCGACGGCAATGTACTTGCTCGCACAACGCGAGCATGGCATCCAGCCGATTGTATTCAATACGTTTTTGGATCTCATTGGCATTGGACTCAGCTAACATCCGGCGCAGAGTGATGACATCCTGAAGCCCGTAAGCCATCCAGGCGTTAGCGGGTAAGCCGTCACGCCCGGCACGCCCAGTCTCCTGGTAATAGCCTTCGATACTTTTGGGTAAGTCCAGGTGCGCGACGAAACGTACATTGGGTTTGTCTATACCCATGCCGAATGCGATAGTCGCCACCATCACCAAGCTGTCCGCCATTAAAAACTGGTGTTGATGTTGTTGTCTTTGCTCGTTTGCCATGCCGGCATGATAAGGCAGGGCGTTTATGCCTTTGCTTGTTAACCACTGAGCAGTTTCATCGACTTTTTTACGCGACAGGCAATAAACGATACCGGCATCGCCTGAATGTTCCGTCTCAATAAAATCAAGCAATTGCTGCCGGGCATTTTGTTTTTGTACGATTCGGTAGCGGATGTTGGGACGGTCAAACCCACTTAGGAAAAGCTGGGATTGCTCAAGCCCGAGTCGAAACTGAATCTCCTTACGGGTTTTTTCGTCCGCTGTTGCCGTTAAAGCTATGCGTGGGACATGTGGGTAGCGCTCATGCAGTAAGGATAAACGCAAATAATCGACACGAAAATCATGTCCCCACTGGGAAACACAGTGCGCTTCATCAATTGCAAATAAGGCAATAGTCAGACGATCCAGCAAGTCCAAAGTGCGCTGATTAGCCAAGCGTTCCGGTGCAATATAGAGCAAATCTAACTCGCCGTTGAGCAGTTGCCGCTCAGTTTGCTGCACTTCTTCAAAGGATAATGAAGAGTTCAGGAAAGCCGCTTTAATGCCCAGTTGTAGTAAGGCACTGACTTGGTCTTGCATCAGTGCAATCAGCGGTGAAATGACAATACCGATACCCGGCCTTATGAGCGCAGGAATCTGGAAACACAGGGATTTGCCGCTGCCAGTCGGCATGACGACCAAGGAATCATGTCCGTTAATCAGATGGTCAATAATCGTTTGCTGCTGACCACGAAAGCACTCATAACCGAATATCGTATTAAGCAGTTCAATGGCTTTGTTATCCCGTGTTTCCATTGTGATGATTTGTTTATCGAATGGGGTAATACCTTTATAATAATCGGATTATACAGGACAGTAAGAGCAGTTACCCACAATGGCTTATCATGAATAACACGGATTCAGCACGTCTTGACCGACTTATAGCAAACAACCAGCAACATCTCATGAGTGGTGGCCTAAAAGGGATAGAAAAGGAAAGCCTACGGATTTCCAAAGATGGCGTGATTAGTCAAACACCGCATCCAAAAGACTTGGGTTCGGCCTTGACGCACCCTTACATCACCACGGATTATTCCGAAGCGTTGATTGAATTGATTACTCCGCCTTTTGCCGACATCAAAGAAACGCTGGGCTATTTACAATCCATCCACCAGTTTGTTTATCAACATCTCGATAACGAAATTTTGCTATGTACCAGCATGCCCTGTGGGATAAAGGGCGATGAAAGTATACCGATTGCTGAATACGGCACATCCAATATCGGCAGGATGAAGCATGTATACCGACATGGTTTATGGCATCGGTATGGTAGGACGATGCAAGCGATTGCCGGTATCCATTTCAATTTTTCCGTGCCGGAAATACTTTGGTCTGTGTTGCACCGCCAAGAAAATAGTGGGGTAAGCCTTGAGGAATTCACTGCAAGCGGCTATTTTGGCTTAGTCAGGAATTTTCAGCGGATGGGTTGGATAATTTTATACTTGTTTGGCGCTTCGCCCGCAATCTGCAAAAGCTTCTTCAACAGCCGTCCGCAATTGATGGCGCAGTTTGAGGAGTTCGACCAAGGCACTTTGTACCATCCATATGCGACTTCCTTACGGATGAGCGACATCGGCTACAAGAGCAAAAACCAGGCGAACCTCAGGATTAATTACAATTCGCTGCCCGAATATGTCGGCAGCTTAGGCCAAGCCATCGCCACGCCATATCCTGAATATGAAAAAATCGGTGTGGAAGTTGATGGCGAATACCGTCAACTCAACACCAATGTACTGCAAATCGAAAATGAGTTTTACAGCATCATACGTCCCAAGCAGATTGCCCAATCCTGCGAAAAGCCCACCGTGGCATTGAAACGGCGCGGCGTACGTTATGTGGAAATGCGTTCATTGGACTTGGATTTGTTTAATCCGATTGGCGTAGATGAAGGCAAAGCCCGTTTTATTGAGGCCTTATTGCTGACCTGTTTATTGCAAGATAGCCCACCCATGACGGAATCGGATTTCCAGACCAACAACCGCAATCAATTGCAGGTGGCAAATTATGGACGTAAACCAGGACTTGAACTGGAACGAAACGACAAAAAGATTCCCTTGCAAGATTGGGCTAGTCAAATCCTGGATTCTATGCGGGAAGTGTGCGCTATTCTCGATAAAGATGATGAAAATAGCCCTTACAGCAAGGCATTGCTGGCGCAACAAAAAGTAGTGCAAAACCCCGATTTGACCGCATCTGCACGGATGTTGGCAGACATGGCACAAACCGGACAGCCATTCAGCCGTTACGCACTGAATAAGTCAGCGGAACATGCCGAATGTTTCAAGGATCATAGGCCGAGCGAGGCATTTAACCTGCAATTCAATGAATTGGCGCAACAATCGCTAGCCAAACAGGCGGAACTGGAAAACAAGTCGCAGCTACCGTTTGATCAATTCCTTCAGCAATATTTTACCCAGCAGTGTGACCATGACGATTGATATGGACCAATTACAAACCGAACTGGCGCAAAAGAACCCTCGGTTCATACTGAAAAAGGCACTGTCCTTATTCGATAATATCGCCATTTCCTTTAGCGGTGCGGAAGATGTTGCTTTGATTGATATGGCGGTCAGTATACGGAAGGATATTCAGGTTTTCACCCTCGATACTGGGCGTTTGCACCCTGAAACCTACCGTTTTATCGAAAAAGTCAGGAAACATTACCAGATAGATATTGAGATTTTAACGCCAGACCGGAATGTGTTAGATGAATTCGTCAAGCGTAAAGGCTTGTTCAGCTTTTACGAAGACGGACATGAAGAATGCTGCAAAATCCGTAAAGTAGAACCGCTTAGGCAAAGACTTGCATCTGTAGATGCTTGGATTACCGGACAGCGCAAAGATCAAAGCGTTGACACTCGCCAAGATATCCCCGAAGTGCAGATAGATACGGTATTTTCCCCAGCTAACAAGCAGTTAGTTAAATTTAATCCGCTGCTTAACTGGAAATCAGCCCAGGTTTGGGATTACATTGAAGCCAATCAAGTGCCTTATAACGAACTGCATAACAAAGGCTTTACGAGTATAGGTTGCGAACCATGCACCCGCGCCATATTACCTCACGAGCACGAAAGGGCGGGGCGCTGGTGGTGGGAAGAAAGCACCAAAAAGGAATGTGGTTTGCATGTAAGCGGTTCTAAACAGGACAATTAGCTCAAAGACGGCTGACCTTGCGTTATCGGTCGAATGTTACTCTCAAAAAACGGCATACATAACGCGCTAAGCGTAAAGAATCGTTTTTAACTATGCGATTTGGATGAAATCATTCAAACATCCGGCGTATCATTATCAGGCAGGAAAAAACATAATGAATGACCAGCTATCATTCTCATGGTTTCTACAGTAACATCACGATCAACAAAACAGGACGTTATATGGCTGATCTTATTCAAGAGTTAGCGAAAACTGAATTATTCCAGAATGTATCAGATGATTTGCTGAAACAAGTGCTAGCGCATGCTTTTCCTGTGGAGCTAAGCCCCGGCGAATTGCTGCTCTCACCTAAGCAGGACAATCATCACATATATTTATTGCTCTCAGGAGTGCTTACGGTGCATTTTAATTCACCAGATTCGCCCGTATTTAGGGAATTAACCCAAGGTTATTCCGTTGGTGAAATGTCAATTATTGATGATGCTGTTCCATCCGCCTACGTAAAAGCCAAAGTGCATTGTCGTGTATTTCCCGTACACCGTGATTTTCTGCTCGGCCTCATTCAAAACACCCATCCGATTGCATATAATTTGCTGCGGATACTCACACAGTGGATTAAAGTCAATACACAGAAAATCATCAGTGACCAATTCCAAATATCGGAACTGACCAGCCAAGCAAATATTGACGTTCTGACTGGACTCTACAATCGCCGCTGGCTGGATAACGCACTCCCGCGCATCCTATCGCAAATGATTAAAATTGAGCAACCACTGTGCATTCTAATTATTGATGTCGATCATTTCAAAAAATACAATGATCGTCACGGACACCAGGGCGGGGATCTCGTGCTTGTTTACATGGGGAATGTTTTAAATTCCAATATCCGACCTTATGATTTCGCTGCACGTATCGGTGGGGAAGAATTTATGGTTTTATTGCCTAATACCAATGAAGCTGATGGCATTGCACTGGCGGAACGGATACGCTTGGAAATAGAAAAGCAAATAATTACACACCCTGATAGTTCCGTCCTGCCTAGTATCACCGTGTCTATTGGTCTTGCCTTAAGCGATGTAAATTCTACGGCCAAATCACTTTTTTCGGAAGCCGATAAGCAGATGTATTTAGCCAAACAAAGTGGGCGAAACTGCGTGAAATATTAACTTTTAAGGATACCCAAAGCGGTGGCAATATGTGCCAATTCCGCTACGGTTGAGGCGTTGAATTTGTTTTTGATTTGGGTGCCATAGTTGGCTACCGTTTTATAGCCTAAACACAGCTCGTCAGCAATTTTGTGTGTGGTCAGACCTTTAGCCAGCAGGCAAAATATGTCGAATTCTTTGGGCGTTAGGGTGGATATGAGGTTTTTGTAATCGACCTCGTTTTGATGGATTCGGAAAGTTTTTTCTAAACCTGCTTCAATGTAATTGTCCCCAGCAGCTATTTTCTGGATAGCATCTACTAGAATTTCAGGGGCGCTATTTTTGGTAATATAACCTTTTGCGCCTGCTTCCATGGCGCGACTCACGTACACGCTTTCGTCGTGTACGCTAAAAACCAAGATTTTGGCATTGGGATCACGGTTACAAATACGGCGAATGCATTCCAAGCCACCAATTCCTGGCATGGATAAGTCAAGTACGACAACATCAGGCTGTTTTTCCATAAAAAGTTGGCAGGCGGCTTCGCCTCGGTCTGCTTCGGCGATAATTTCAATACTGTTTTCAGAGGCAAGCAACATGCGAAAACCCGCGCGGACAACGGCGTGATCGTCAATCAGGATGACGGAAATTTTTTTCATGCTAAAGGAATACTCGCCGTAATTTTCATGCCTTGCTGCTGACCAGTTTGGATATTGAGTTCTCCGCCCAGGCTTTTAATCCGCTCCCGAATGGCGAGCAGCCCAAAACCTTTCTTGGTTTCAGTCAACGTGCAGCCTTGTCCATTATCAGTAATTTCTAAGTGCAGCATTTTTTCTGATGCCATTTCCAAATGGATGGTAGCTTCAGAGGCTTGAGCGTGGCGGATAATATTGGTCAGACATTCTTGTACGATTCTAAATACCTGGATGGTTATTTTATGTTCAATATTATCAACAGCATCAGGGCACAAAAGTGTTAACGATAGTTCTGGATGACGCTGCGACCAGTGGTTAAGCAAGTCCTCTAGGCTGGCTTTCAAGCCCAGCTCGGTTAAAACTAAGGGGTGCAGATTCCGCATCATCGAGCGCACCACGGTGATCAAATGATCGCACACGGAAATAATGGTATCGGCAATTTGTGCGGAATTGGCTTTGTCGTTTTTGGTCGTGGTCGCCATGACTTTGATCGCGGTCAGTGATTGTCCTAGTTCGTCATGCAGTTCTTTAGCTAAATGCTGCCGCTCGTCTTCCTGAATTTGAAGGCTATGACGGGATAATGCGCTATTTTCCTTATGGGTTGCATCCAGAACATCGGCGGTATGATTGATAGCCTTGGCGATGCTGTCGAACTCTTGGGTGGAAAAATCCGGTAATTTTTGCTGGTAATCGCCTTGTTCTATGGCTATTAAGCTATCGACGATGATCCCTATTGCTTTTAATGTTTTGTTAAACAATAAGTTTACGGTAATGAATGTGATGGTCGTCATGATGAACAATGTAGCAAAAAATGCACAGCTTTCTTTCCATGCCTCGCTAATTTCATCAATGGGATTGGCTTGAATAATCAGGCTGATTGGCTTGGCATCAGCATTAGTGAGTTGTTGTTCGATTTTGGGAGATTGTGCCGAGATCAACTGCACAAACCATTGCGGTGGAGTAGTGTTGCTAACTGGCGTTGCCTTAGCGGCAAAGTTAACGATGTTACCTGTTGGCTGTTTTAATTGTATGGTCAGATGTCGAGTTTGCTCTAACGAAACAAAGCGTGGTAACCAAGCATCCACATCAACTGTACCGTGTTGAGGTTCGCTTTGAAAATTGAGCTGTATCAGTTGCGCGGCAAGGTTTAGTGATGAATCCAGTTCTGTTTTTACCGATAGGCGGGCTTGCCAGATAGCAATGACACCGCCAAATATCAGGATGATAATGCTCGTAAGTACAATCCTGAGATTGATCTGGTAACGCAAACTCAAGGTGTTTTTCATTACAGAACCACTAAGAAAGCCGACCCAACATTAGATTGTTCTCACAAGCGCCTTCTCCCTTGAGGGAGAAGGTTGGGATGAGGTAATTTAAATAGTTGATTTTTATACCAATCCATTTCGGTAATGGCTCTTGTGTTGTCTACTATCTGCATCCGTGCAGGCATCCAACCGGTGTGGGAATTTTTGAATTTATATAGACTTCCATTACATCAAGACTCGTCAGCGGATTTTTCTTGAAACTTTTTGTAATTAATTGAGATCTTCAGTCCTGCAAAGCGGCCTGCCATTCTGATTAACTCTTGAGTTTTGTTGTCGAAACTCAGTTTAACCTCACTTATCGCACGGTCTTCATAGCCTTCGTCGATAGTTTTGGTGTCCAATAAAAACCGGTAAATATAAACTTCTTTATCTTTTTCCTTTTTTATTTCAAAAGGTTGGCCTAGTTTTGCGACAACGACTGATTTTTTGGGTAAGTCGGCGGCAATTTTTTCAATCGCATCGGTATTGCCTCGTAACTGCATTTTGTCCTTGTTGATTTCTCCACCACCGATTGAACGCAGTGACGCTTCCAAAAACTTGGGCGGTGCAATTTCTAAAAATAGCGACGAAAATGACCAAGCAGCTAACTTATCTTTCTTATTGAAATTTAGGTCGGAATGAAATTCGACCTTGGGCGATACTGGCTTGTTGTAACCGTTAATCTTGTGAAACCAGTAACGCCAATGTTTTCCATCTGGGGTCGGTGTTTCTTCCGTAGGCCTTAGCCGCGCCAAGGAAACAAAATCGTCACTCAACATAATCGGTTCCTTGAATTTTAAAGTGAAGTCTTCAGCCGCCACCACAGAAAAATATTTATCAAACTCCCCCATTTGCTGATAGGTTTGATAAGCACGCCACCAGTAGGCGCAGCCCGTCAATGTGGCTACCATTAAAAAGAGACAAATAATTCGAATGGTTTTTGTTTTCATGGATTTATTTGATTATTGATGATTAATAGGAAATTCTTAGCTTTGGTTAACCCTGATTAGTGCTTTATATGCGGATCAGCAGGGATGTTTTTGTCTACGAGCAAAAGTTGTTCTACATCAATTCTGTCGAATTGGTAGTGTTTATTGCAAAATTCGCAGTTTACTTCAACATGGCCACGCTCATGCAGTACGCTTTCCAATTCTTCGCGTCCCATCATTCGCAGGGCATTCTCAATCTTTGGGCGCGAGCAAGAGCAATCAAATTTAATAGCTTCACCATCAAACAAGCGGACTTTTTCTTCATTGAACAGGCGGTGTAATAATTCTTCGCAATCCAATTCCAGCATCTCTTGTTCAGTAACCGTGCTTGCTAACATAGCAATGCGTTCCCAGTCGGCTTTATCGTTGCTATCATTGGGCAGTTCTTGCAACAGTAAGCCAGCAGCATGGGTTTCGTTGGCAAACAGCCATAATCGGGTGTTGAGTTGTTCTGATTGGATAAAGTAAGTTTCCAGTGCCTCTGCTAAATTCTTGCCCTGTAAACTGATGATACCTTGATAAGGATGTGCGTTTTCTGAATCTATGGTTAATACTAAACGGCCTTCCCCAAACATTTCCTGCAATGAGCCTAAGTTGGCGGCATCACTGCCTCTAATCAATCCCCTGATTTTATGGTCATGCGTAGCCTGTGCCACAAGGGTTTTAAGCGGGCCGTCGCCCTGTGCCTGGAGGATCATGGAACCATTGAATTTGATGGTCGCAGATAATAAAACTACAGCCGATAAGGCTTGCCCCAGTTGTAACTGTACGGCATCAGTGCAGTTCTGATGCCGTTTTGCAGTTTGCCAACTGCTAGACAAGCTAACCCATAGCCCACGAACACCAAGCTCATCAAATAAAAAACGACGTAATACATCTTGTTGTGACATGCTGATCCAAGTAGGGTTTTATTGCACTTTATTATAAGGCAGAATTATAGTAGGCTTCGGGTGAACATAACCTGAATATCAATAAGCATGATTTTTTCAAGCAAGAAACTTGTTCTACCTGATCCCAAAGACGCATTGCCAGGGCGGGATACGGCTATGGTTATCATCAATAAACATTACGTTCTTGGTAATCCCATTGCGCCGCCATTTCCAGACAATATGGAACTTGCCCTATTTGGTTTAGGTTGCTTTTGGGGGGCAGAACGAAAATTTTGGCAACATCCCAAGGTATTTAGCACAGCTGTTGGTTATAGCGGCGGCTACACGCCCAATCCGACTTATGAGGAAGTTTGCACTGGCTTGACCGGGCATAATGAAGTAGTTCGGGTGGTTTACGATCCGTCTTTAATTGAATTTCAAGAACTGCTTGAGTTGTTTTGGCAGTCGCATAATCCCACTCAGGGTATGGGGCAGGGCAATGATAAAGGCACTCAGTACCGTTCTGGCATTTATACTTACAACCAAGAGCAGATGGACGAGGCTATCAGGTCGAAAGGTCATTACCAGCAACGCCTTGCCGAGTCAGGTTTTGGGCAAATAAGCACTGAGATATTACCTGCTGAAGAATTTTATTATGCTGAGGATTACCATCAGCAATATCTCGCCAAAGAACCCCAAGGTTACTGTGGTATTGGTGGATTAGGTGTGGCTTTTGATTGAGCAGAAATGGCTTAGTCAAAAAGGCCAGGCAAAAAAAAGGCGGTTAAAAAACCGCCTTGTATAGATTTTAGGAAGTACATACGCAACTCTCAGCTATCGAGGCTCAGGAAGCCTCTTAAAAGTTAGCAATATGATAGCAGTGGTTAGCGCAATATGGAATGCGACAAATTGTCGCACCCCCAGAGCCATTTTTCAGGTCAATAAAACTCATTCAATTATTTGATTTATATAGTTAATATTTATTTTTTTCCAAAAATAATAGGCAAAAATACAAAACAAATGAGAATTTTTTCGCGATTTTTCCAAGGTGGACATTGCCACAAATGGCAAAAAAACAAGGGGCTACTTGTTAGAAAATAGACTTATAATGGATTCCACATTGAAAATTAGTCGGCAACCATCGAGTGTTGTTTGACAGTTGTCATTTCTCTGCCCAGATATTAACTCAAAGCCTTAATAATATGCTTTCACACGTATTACCCAAGTCTGAAATTTCCACCCTCCAAAACTTAAAATGGCTGTTTATCCTAAGAAATATGATGATCTTAGGCGAGGGCTTTTTGATCGTGATGTTTGTCTATGGCCTGAATATCCAGATACCTGAGCAGCAGCTATGGCTGATTATCGTTGCCATCATAGCATTTAATGCCTATACCTCGATGCGGTTGCAGACGGACGATCTGGTGACCGAGCTGGAGATTTTTTCGCAGATTTGTATTGATGTCTTTTCCATCGCCGCGCTGTTGTACCTGACCGGAGGCGCATCAAACCCTATTACTTGGGTATTCCTGTTACCCGTGATTATTACGGCGATCATGCTGCCTCAATCTTATGCTTGGTATATGGTAATTTTAACCACCTCCATGTATTCCATGCTCATTGCTTTTAACGTACCTTTGCCTTCCATAGAACCGCACATGGCTGATTCGGGCATGTTGCACCACAGTTCAAATATTGCGAACGATAAGTTGTTGCAGAAGGCACATGAGTTAAGTGACAACCATTATTACAATTTGCATATGTTCGGTATGTGGTCTGGCTTTGTATTTAGCGCGGGGCTGGTAGCATTTTTTGTGGCAGAATTAGCAAAAACACTTAAGAATCAAGAGCGTAGCCTTTCTGAAGCCCGTGAAAATACACTTAGGGATGAGCGGGTTGTGGCTTTAGGTACACTAGCTGCCAGCGCGGCTCATGACATGGGAACCCCCCTAGGGACTATCGCGATTATCGTACACGATTTGATACAGGATTTTCCGGTTAATCATTATCCAGAATTCAATGAAAAAATGCAGATTATGCAAAACCAAGTTCACCGCTGCAAGGAAGCTTTGTCGCTAATGTCTGCCTCTGCCGGAGAAATGCGCGCTGAATCAGGTAACCTCATGTTACTAAGCAATTACCTTGATGACGTACTTTACCAATGGCGTACACACAAACCGACAGCAAAATTACAATTTTTTATTGACCCTGATGTTACGGTTGATGCCAACATCATTGCCGAACGCACATTGACTCATGCACTCATTAATATTTTAAATAACGCAGCTGAAGCTTCTGATCCTGAACGAGGCATTGAATTTCATGCATGGTGGAATGTGGCTGAATTAACGCTTAAGATTAGGGATTACGGCCTCGGATTTCCGGCTGAAATAGTTGATTTTATCGGCAAACAGCCAGTAACCAGCAAAAATAAAGGTTTGGGCGTGGGTTTGTTTCTGACTTATTCCACCATCCATCGCTTGGGCGGTAAAATTGAACTCAGTAACATGGGGACGGGTGGCGCGTGTGTGGAAATAAACCTACCATTGTTGATAAACAAGGAGAATGAAGATGACCGCTGAGCTATCAGATCAACCCATTTTGTTACTGGTAGACGATGACAAGACTTTCTGTAAGGTGTTGAAAGGCTCTTTGGAAAGAAGAGATTTCGAGGTATTGGTTGCCCACAATCTCGAAAAAGGCATGGCACTGGCTGAGCAGTATTTGCCGGAATATGCGGTGATTGATTTACGGATCGGTCATGATTCAGGGCTTGAACTGGTCAAAAAACTGATTTCCCTGGATACGAATACGGCTTGCGTGATGTTGACGGGCTTCGCCAGCATTGCCACAGCGGTCGAAGCCATCAAGCTAGGTGCGATTCACTACTTAACTAAACCCACCAATGCCGATGAAATCGTTAAAGCCCTCAGCAAAAATGAAGGAGATGTAGACGTTTACATTAACAAAAATCCCCCATCTGCAAAAAGGATGGAATGGGAATATCTGCAAAAAGCATTACTGCACCATGAAGGCAATGTTACCGCAGCGGCCAAGGAGCTAAACATGCACCGACGGACATTGCAAAGGAAGCTGGAAAAACGCCCCGTCAAGGAGTGAAATAGTTTGATTATACAGGACACCTGTAGAGGCAGATTTATAATGTCAATAGAGGGTGACTATGAATAATCAAACAAAGCGACCCAATCCAAAAGATACATTAGAATTTAAACAAGATGCAGCGAAGTTGGTGAATGATAAGGCTACGCCCACCAGCAAGCGGTGGATAACCTAGCTATTTCATTAAAGCGAGGGCAGTACGAGGCGCTAGAGTTCAGGACTAAAGCGTCAGCTAAGCTGAGCATTATTGACCTGGCTTTTTTATAATTAGGAAATGTACTCACTCAAACACGGTCATCAAACTCTGCTGGAATTTGCGCGGAATTTTTATAGGATAGGAAAGCTGTCCAAAAAAATGACCGATTTTAGTTGACCATCACAGGCGGTTTGCTAAAGCAAAATCGCCCTATACACTACCCATCAAAAATTATTTCTTCGGCTCAAACAATATATGAGCCATTTTCTTGGCCTTGGTCTTGAGATAGCCTAGGTTATCTTTATGAGCGACGACTTCGATTGGAATGCGCTTAACCACGTTAATGCCCAATTTTTTTAGGGCATCAATTTTTTTGGGGTTGTTGGTAATGAGTTGGATGGACTTAACCTGTAGACTTTCCAGCATCAGTGCTGCTACGCTGTATTCGCGTTCATCGGCTAGATGACCTAAGTGAATATTGGCATCGACGGTATCCAAACCTTTATCTTGCAAATTATAGGCTTGCAGCTTTTTTAGCAAGCCGATGCCGCGCCCCTCCTGGCGTAAATAGATCAAAATCCCCGCATTTGCTTCGCTAATCATCTGCATCGCCATATCAAGTTGCTCACCACAGTCGCAGCGTCTTGAGCCTAACACATCACCGGTAAAACATTCGGAATGGATACGCACCGGGATGTTTTCTTTATTGGCAACATTACCTTTGACCAAGGCGATATGTTCCTTGTCGTCGATATTGTTGCTGTAATAGTGCAGGATAAATTCGCCATGCCGAGTGGGAATGGGCGTTTGTACCAAATCGTCTAGGTGTGGATTCACGGATTTTGCTAGTCTGAAAACAGGGTGCTATTTTACCTAATATTTTAGGTAATCTTGGAAAATCATTTTTTTGCTTCTATCAGTTTGAGAATATCACCACAATGCTCATCAATCCGCACCGTCGTAAAACCACAAGCTTTGACGTTCTTGACGGTATCCCTGTTGATATTCGCACCAAACAGTTTAACGACGATTGGATTGAGCAAATTCATTGCCCAGGCTAAGAGAGGTTTTGAGCTGACCACATGCTCAAGCAGTAACACCTGCCCTTCGGGTTTGCAGACACGATACAATTCTTTTAGGCCTTTGTTGGGCAATAGCACAGAGCAAAACACAAAAGAACCGATCACCGTATCGAAGCTATTGTCGGCATAAGGCAAGGATTGTATGTCCAGCAAATCCAATTCTACTTGAATAGTCTTCCTGTCCCTGGTTTTTGCAGCTTGTTTCAGCATATTTGGACTGAAATCAATGGCTGTGATTCTGGCTGCTTTAGGGTAATAATCAAAGTTTTTACCGGTACCGACACCGACTTCCAGAATGTGATGCCCTATGGCTTTAGCCCAAAGTCTTTGCCGCCAAGGTCTAAAAAATAAACCCTCCATCGGGGCTTCAAGAAGATCAAAAAAAGGCGCAATACGGTCATAGCGTTTTTTTATTATTGTTCTATCGGGCTTCATAAATATGGTGGAGTTTAATATAATCATCATATTACAACGTCTGTTTGATTTTTATCAATGATATTATCTAACAGGCTGTTGAATTAAAATGGTTTTCGGAAGGTTTACTTATGCTGAATCCGCTTGAACTTTTTACTTTACTAGACTGCCTAAGACTTCGATTTGTAATTAAAGGATACTTATGAAACTCCCGATGACTGGCGGTTGTTTATGTGGCAAGGTCAGATATGAAATCTCTGCACAGCCTGTCAGTACAGCGAACTGCCACTGCCGAAGTTGCCAAAAATCGGTGGGCGCACCGCATTTGGCTATCTTTGTCGTCCCTACATCATCGTTTACTGTAATGGGAAACTATAGGGAATATATCACCATTGCCGCCAGCGGTAACAAAATGCACCGCAACTTTTGCCCAGAGTGCGGCACTTCGTTATTCGTAATAAATAGCGGCTTTCCGCAATTTAGACCAGTATCAGCGATGACGCTTGATGATCCCAGCGATTACAAGCCTGAAAAGGACATTTGGGTAGCGGATGCCCAACCGTGGGATGTCATGGATCCTGAGTTACCAAAATTTGCTGGAAATCCTCAGTAGTAAGCTATATTTAACACAGACTTATTCGACCCTACGGACACTTTATGCAACCCGAACTCAATACCATCAATATCGCACCGACTTCAACCCACACCTATTCTGTTATCTGGTTACATGGATTGGGTGCGGACGGACACGATTTTGAAAGCATTGTACCCAGTTTGAATTTAGCAGCGGAAGCAAATATCCACTTTATCTTTCCCAATGCCCCGATTCAGTCAGTGACCATCAACAATTTCATGAAAATGCGGGCTTGGTACGATATTCTGGCCATATCTTTGGAAGAACATACCGTCGATATTGCCGGAATTTACCAATCCGCAGAACTCGTTAATCAATTGATTCAAAAAGAAATTGATAAAGGCATATTGGCAAAGAATATTTTTCTGGCGGGATTTTCTCAAGGTGGTGTGATTGCCTTACATGCTGGGCTTAGGTATCCTCAAAAGTTGGCGGGCATTTTGGCGCTTTCTACCTATTTGCCAACCATAACACAGCTAAGTGATGAAGCGTCTATCCTAAGTAAGACCACTCCTATTTTTATGGCCCATGGCATTCTTGATGCCGTAGTGGCTATAGAAGCGGGAAAATCAACGTTTGATAAGCTATCGACATTAGGCTACAGCATTGAATGGCATGACTATTTGATGGAACATTCTGTTTGTGCGGAAGAAATCGGTCATATTTCGGTTTTTATGAATTCGATTTTTGTTTAGTCTTCACCAAAACGCTAAACATCTGGCATTCAATTTTCAACGGTAAGCACTCATTGCCGTTGTATTGCAAAACCTACCATTCCCCCAAAGAACGGTAGATTAAAGGGTAGTGGGTCAAACCTGTGACACGGCATGAATATCACGCCCAAATTCGACCTTATTGATCAGCAGCCCAATAACAATATCATGCATTTTCTCCAGCGTTGAGAAGCAGATGCTCCGGTGGAGCCGGCCGTTTGATCCAGGTCCTGTTGTCAGGTTTTTTCGTTCTATCTTTTGGGTGTTCCGCTTGCCGACCTCGCGCCCGCCAGCGTCGCGGGGAGTCGCTATTTTTGCGAAAGCTTGTTTTGAGGACGTCCTGTCCAATCAAGCGGCAAAAACTTAACGCGACCGCCAATGCCTGCGGCTGCCCCAGCCGTCCTGCTACCCTCGCCCCATACCCGACAAGGGGTATGGGACATCGTTGCGCAATGACTCGACGCGATGTCGTAAAGCTGTGCATTTTCACTCCGCTAACGCCACGTTTCCAGGATTTTCAGCGGAGGTGGCACTCGTAAGCCCACCGGTCGTCCGTGTAATAACGGCTGATGTTTGAACGGCGCAAGCAACGCTTTCAAGTCGTGGAACGCCGTGTCCTTGCGCTTGCCGAACACATAAGCCAGCACACGGTGTTGGTGGCCTGGTCAACGGCGTACCACAGCCAGCGTTGGTTTGACTTTTGTCCCCGACAAACGACCACTGTTCGTTCAATTCAGCCTCCAGGCAGGGCGGCGGCTTTTTTTAAAGTGCTGATCACCGTGTTTTTGTTGATCTTGATCACCCTCGCCGTATCCCGGATGCCGCTGCTGTTGATGGCCATCTCGACAACTTGCGCCTTGATGCCGAGCTCTCTTAACAATTTCACTAAAAAGACGCTCTACGAGAGTACAAAGGGGGAAATGAGGGGTTTAAGGTTAATTTGCCCCAATTCCCCCTATTTTGCTTGTCTTGTAACATTTGTCTAGGAACAGCTTATTAAACCATATTGGTAGATTATGAATAGAAAGGTTATAAATCATATTATTGAAAATTTATTGTTTAATAAAAATGTGATTATTGATCCGGCCTTTAGAAGTTTTAAGCTGCATATTTGACTCTCTTATCCTGAAAGAAGCTGCGTATGCGTTCTGGATTCGACTTCAGCATGTCCAT
>NZ_JBEBKJ010000012.1:0-59830 GCF_040079455.1 Methyloglobulus sp.
TATTTCAGCCGAATACCGCCCATTAAGGTGAATGCCAATTCAAAAAAATCGGCTTTTGACCAGTCAGCCGGAGTTTCTGCTGTTTGTGCAAAGGTCTCTGTCTGTGTATAGCGGGTTCGCTATTGGATGCGATGATCTGTTGGCCTGAAGCTGGTACTGAAAAAAATATAATAATAAGCAACAAATTAGCTGACACTCCATTTTTAAAATAAGTTACAGTCATTTTTTCTCCGTCTTGATTTTTTCACGTAGACTAAGTAAAAACACATACCCACGCGGGACGGGGTTTGCAACCCCTTCCCTAACGTTTTCGCAAAACTTAAATGACGTGGCTGCGATTAATCAACCTGAAACCTACAGACGGGGCAACATGCCCCGTCTCGCTGAATTATCCGCATTCCTAGTTTGAAAATTGGCACAATTCTAAATTGCGGATTCGGTCACATTAATAAACCTATGTAGTGTGACCCTATTCACAGAATAAATTGCAGGAAACCCTATAATTTGCACCAATGAAAGGCTACGTCGAAGCAGTAAAAAAAATAGCCAGTCCAGGATAATTTTGCAGTTCTTACCGGAGTAATTTTAAATGAACAAATTAATTGGGGTGACTATTTTATTGAGTGGTTTGGCAGTAAACGCTCAAGCAGCAAAATCTCCAACCAACAATGCTAGCAATGCATCGAGTCAGGCACAGAGCAACGCGGCATCAAATTCTGCGGTAGCAAACAACAACACTGCTTCAAATGCCAATACTAGCAGCACTAATCAAGCAAGCAATGCGTCTAGCAAGGCGCAGAGTAACGCAGCATCAAGCTCTGCAGTAGTAAGCGCCGTCAATTCTGTGCCAACACCAGTACCCGTTACCTCTACACCTACACCTGTTGTGGTAATCGTGCCAACACCGATAGCACCTACACCTGTTATAGTTGTTGAGCAAACTCCTATCATGCTAGTTGATCTTATCTTTGCACCAGCACCAATAGATCCATCGTCGTTATACACAACGGTTGAAATACCAAGTCTTCCTACCGATGCTAATGCGGGCCTTGAAGCTGCGGTTGTTCAGGCTTTAATCAATCCTTCGGGAGTTACACCATTGACCATCGCAACATTGAATTCTACAACTGTGTCTATGTCAGCGAACGAAGCACCTGTTCCTGGCGCGGTTTGGTTATTCGGTTCAGCGCTAACAAGTTTGCTAGGCTTTGGTAAACGTAGACGATCATAAAAACGGCTTAATTCACACCGATCATGTATAAATCACCGCCCTTCTGGGCGGTTTTTTGTTTGTGGTAATGCTGTTTCCGCGCGGCGGGGCATGGCACCTCGTTAACTTACTCCGCGCGACGGGGTTTTGTAACCCAGTCGCATATGTTTTGTTTGTGTAGCGCTCCCTGAGTCACGCGGAAACGCTACGAACAAGGCAACATGATGCCCAGTCAGGCTGAGATAGCCCTGCTGTCCGTTGCAAATATAAAAAACTAAACAATACGCTTGTAAAATGCAAGTTGATGTGCGAATATCATATCACTTGTTTTATACAAGTGACTTATCTGACAACACAGCGAGGCTAATATGAAGCTATATCATTTCCCCATTTCCCCCAATTCTCGGCGCGTGGTCGCTGTCCTTCATCATTTGCACTTGGATTGCGAAATTGAAGCCTTGGATTTAAGCAAGGGCGAACAAATGCAAGCCGATTTTCTCAAGCTTAATCCCAATCACATGATACCCACTTTGGTGGATGGCGATTTTGTCCTGTGGGAATCTAATGCCATCATGCAATACCTGTGTTCAAAAGCGCCCACTAACGCATTATGGTCAGCTAACCCCCGCGTACAAGCCGATATTAATCGTTGGTTGTTTTGGCAAGCAGCGCACTTCGGAAGTGCTTGCTCGGTCATGATTTTTGAACGTGTCATCAAGAAATTATTTATGTCGGCTGAAGCTGATCTACAAGAAATTGCCAAAGGTGAAGAACGTTTTCATCGCTTTGCACAAGTGTTAGAGCAGCATCTTAAAGGTCGTGAGTGGATAGTTGGCGATGCGGTGACTTTGGCTGATTTTTCGGTAGGGTCGTTCCTGGATTTGGCAGAAATGGCACAATACCCCATGACACCTTACACAGAGATAGCGCGCTGGTATAGCAATGTGCAACAACTTCCCGCCTGGAAAAGTTCAGTTTAAGATTAAAGTATCTTATAACTCTTCCTTAATTACCCACAAGTCTCCGCAACTTTACAAGCCCCCAGGCCCTAATAAACAAGGGAATACGGAGGCGTAGCGATGTGTAAAAATAAAATACACATCCACTCGGGACGGGGTTTGCAACCCCCTCCCTAACGTTTTCGCAAAACTTAAATGACGTGGCTGCGCTTAATCAACCTGAAACCTACAGACGGGGCAACATGTCCCGTCTGGCTGAAAGATTGCCACGTCCACGGAAGTGTCCGCCTAACATATTCTTTTATTTCTGTATTGACAGAAATAAAAGAATATGTATAATTTAGCCATGTTATTAAATCCTGTCGCACAACGATTTGTCCTGCACTGGGGAGAAATGGGATCGAAGTGGGGTGTCAACCGCACGGTTGCCCAAATCCATGCCCTGCTCTACTTCGTTGGCAAACCTATGCCTGCGGATGAGATTACGGAAACATTGGGGGTAGCACGTTCCAACGTTAGCAATAGCCTAAAAGAATTGCAGAATTGGAACCTGATCCAGGCCGTACATATCATGGGCGATAGACGCGAACACTTCACCACTTCCAGCGATGTCTGGGCTTTGTTTAAGACGGTGGTACAAGAGCGCAAGGAGCGGGAATTCGACCCCACCATTGGAGTGTTACGCGATTGCCTGGCCAGTCCCGATTTAGACAAGGAAGATGCCGAGGCGCAACAACGAATTAAGGAAGCCTTAGACTTCATGGAAGCACTGTCTAATTGGGGCGAACAAATGCTGAAACTGGAACCGAGCACTTTGATGAAAATGATGAAACTGGGCAGCAAAATTAAAGAACTGTTAGCGTTAATCAAGTAACCGTTTTTTTGCTTATTAATTTCTGTTTTAACAGAAACAACTGACAATACTGGATATAAAATGAACACAGCTTACCCGCTTACTATCTATTTCGATGCCTCATGCCATTTATGTAACAGCGAAATGCTAAACATCAAGTTGCACGATTCGGCAAACCAGTTGATTTTGATCGATTGCTCTGCCCCCGATTTCGACGATACGGTATGTAATGCCAATAGCATCAGCCAAACCGCCATGATGAACCGGCTTCATGCCCAGGATGCTAATGGCGACTGGTTGATTGGCGTGGCGGCGTTTGAAGTGATATATCAAACCGTGGGGATGGTTTCCATCGCAAAACTCTGGGGAAGCCCCCTCACCCGCCCTTTGGCAGAACGCATGTATCCCTGGGTCGTGCGGCATCGTTACACGCTGTCAAAAATAGGCCTGCCTGAGTTGTTTGGCTTATGGAGCAAATACGCCGCAAGGAAAGCGGAAAAACGCAGCCGTTTATGCAGCGAAGGACGCTGTAATGTCAGCGATTAAACTTTTTTAAGGAGAACATTATGAAAATATTAGTCTGCGGTGCAAGCGGTTTTGTTGGCCGACATTTAACCAGCGCCTTACAAGCAGCTGGACACAGCGTTATTCGCGGTATTCGAAAACCATCCCAACCGAATGATATTGCAGTCGATTATTGCAAGGACACCACCAAGGAAGCCTGGATACCCAAACTAGTTAATGTAGATGTTGTTATCAATGCGGTAGGCGTACTACGCGACAGTGCCAAACAACCCATGAATCTATTGCTGGAACAAACCCCCATCGCCTTATTTTCGGCATGTAAAGAAGCCGGTGTAAAACGCATCGTGCAAGTCTCCGCATTAGGCATCGACAAAGGCATCGAAACGCCCTACTTCCAATACCGCCGTGCGCCGGAAGCTTACCTTAACGCACTACCTGATAACTTACGTTGGCTGATATTGCGCCCGTCTGTCATTTATGGTGAAGACGGTGCAAGCGCCAAGATGTTCCGGTTTCAGGCTGGATTACCCGTCCAAACCCTACCCGCTGGTGGAAGGCAAACCCTGCAACCCGTCCATATCAACGATATTTGTGAAGGCGTGTGCCGTTGGCTCGCAGATTCTGAAGCGAAATCCCAAACTGTCACCTGTGTGGGACAGGAAGCCACCGACATGCGCGGCATGTTGGACAGCTACCGGCAGCAGATGAAGCATTCCAAAGCCTTACATATCAGCATTCCTGCATTTCTTGTCGGGCTGTCCGCCCGCATAGGCGATTTCATTCCCGCCAGCCCTTTGTGCAGCGATACCTTGACCATGCTAAACGCAGGCAATACAGGCGATGCCACCGAATTTACTAAGTTACTCGGACATGCGCCTAGAAGTTATCGGACGTTTATAAGTTCTTGATAGTGCCGCTATTTTTGCGAAAGATTTTTCCGGGCTTCTGCTCGAAAAATCAGCAAAAACTACAGGGCTGCCCCAGCCGTCCTGCTACACACGTTTTATGCCCAACAAGGGGCATAAAACTGGTTGCGCAAGACTCGACGCGATTTCGGAATGCTTTGCAATTCCACTCCGCAAACCGCGCTGCGTGGAATCGCCCAGCCCTATCGCTTCTGGGGACTAAAAATCTTCACTCCGCTAAAGCTACGTTTCCAAGATTTTCAGCGATGGCAATATTTTAAATAACCCTTTGGCAATTAACCCGAATTTTCGCGCCAAAAATAGTCGCTGGATTTAATTTAAGCTTTCGGGGTTATTGCGGCTTATGCCTTATTGCTTTACTTCGCCAATTTTGCAATTTTGCCGATAGTAAGCTGACGGCTAACAATATTGAAACAGGAGCTAGGAAAACCCATAAATAAGACTCTACGAAATCATGTCCTAACCATTGAAAAGAATCATCGTCATAATTGATAAACGCAATAGTTGTTAAATACGCTATCCCAATCAAATACCAAAACATGGTCAAACTAATCCAAAAACAACAATGCTTTCGGTATATAAGCTCATCGACAAAATTTTTTTTATGACATTGAAACAAAGTTATTACAATGGCAGACATAATCAAACCAAACCAAATAATGTAAACAGCGGATATCTTCTCATAGGGTAATTCTTGCATTTATGTTCCTTGGTCTCTCAAAAATAAAATCATCACAAGCCGCTTAAAAATTGCTAATAATCCTATGAGTTTTGAATAACCGTGTCATAGCATTTATCCGAAAACCCCATCTTATGGCCTGTTTTAAACTAAATTTTTAACCCAAAAATTAAATGGTAATTCTTATGGATGTGTTGCTTTACTCAGCCAATTTTGCAATTTTGCTGGTATCAAGCTGACGGCTAACAAAATTAATACTGGAATAAAAAACAGCAATGACTGTTTGGGTAAAATACCAATGAAATATAAGAACTTGTCAAGGTCAAATATTCGGTCAAAACTCACGTTTGCGCCAAAATAATGAGTAATAATTTCCGTTGTATACATTGACCCAATTAAGTTCAATAGAATTGCCAAGCGCAACCAAAACTGACGATGCTTTTGGTAGGCAATATTATCCACAAATCTTTTTTTATAGCATTTAAACAAAGTGGCTACCAAGGCAAACACAATCAAACCAAGCCAAATAGACATAATAATGTGTTCTGTACCAATTAGCTTTTGGTATTGATAGTCAGACACAACCCAGCCTCCTTAAACTTATAAAATTAATGCAAAATACTCTTGATTAGAATAAATGGGGTCAGAGTAAATTTAAATTATTCATCTATTTTTTATCTTCCTCTAACCAACAGGTCGTCCCATCTTTTTTGCGGTCATTCTCCGACCAGTCAAGAGATTAAGTAAATACGCTATACCAAATTTAAATTTACTCTGACCCCAGTTATCCTTCATGACTCCATTGACTACCCTTACCGAATAATTGGAAACGCTAAAAACTAACATTGATTGAAGTGGTTTATTTTTTACTTAACCAATTTTGCAGTTTTGCCGGAATTAAGCTGGTAAGTAATAACATTAATAAAAGGGGAGAATAGCCAATTAAATAATTGTGTATAAAGCCAAACCCATAGAATAGATTATCTGCCCCTCCATAGAGATCATTCGCTATAACCGCTGGAACTGCTGACCCAATGAAATACAAAAACATTGCCAAACGAAACCAAAAACGGCAATGTTTTTGATAGGTAATATCATCCCAAAAACTTTTTTTTGCGCATTTAAACCAAGAAATGACAACAGCAGATAAAATCGTAGCAAGCCAGATAACATTAAGGAAAACTATTGTTCCGTCTAATAACCAATCCACTGGATGACCCATTTATATCACCTCAAACTTTCAAAAATAACATCATAAATTCCAGTTGTTATTTGCCTTGCTTAATTGGATATTGCGCGATGTAATTGCCACGGTTGCTGGTGAGATACCATTTGTTCGTGGTGTTTGCAAGTGGTTTAAGTTCCCAGTAGCCTAAATAAGCCACTTTACCATCTACAGGATAATTACTAGAGATTACAGTTCGTTTCGCCATCTTGATATTCATCACCCCATTGACCACCCTTACCGGGTAATTCGAAACATTGACGTTACCTTGGCCAGGAATGTTGATAGCAGTTTTTTCCAACGTATAAGCATTATCGTAAAGACCATCACGATTAGCATCCGTATTGCGAGTCAATTTAGCACTGTACCAAGTTGTGCCGATTTGTAAGCTTGGAATACGGATGACTGCAATCCCATTGCCGACTTTGCTGGTATCTGGAGAAGGGAAAATGAAGTTTGGCATGTTGCCGTAAAAAATTCCGGCGGCGAGGATGTCGGTTGCACTTATTGTCCATTTAGATGGCGACTCAGGATTACAATAATTCATGATTGAGTTTAGATCGTAATCATCTATGCGGACGTTGCCAATCAGAAAGTCGGTAGACAAAGTGCCGACAGGTGGATCTTTGTAGCCGTTTAATTTTGCGATATCTTTGCAACTTCCACCAATACTGGCATCACTGCGGTTCTGTTCATGGGACATGCCAATGACATGGCCAAACTCATGAATGGTAGCGGTGTTGATGCATTGGTCATCAGTGACTCCAATAATACATTGATTGTAGATTTTACTTGGATGTGGCAAATGCGATACTGGATCAAAAAATGGAGCCAATAAATCTAAGACCCCCCATCAGGGCGATTTTTTATCTGCGTACCAATGGCTAATACATAAGGTGACATTACAGTGATACCGCTGAGGGCTTTGACCGCTTTATACGGATCAACCCGAATACGAATACCCGCGTACAAAGGCAATTGGTTTTTTGGGCGACATTGCGCCGGAGTTGTTTCTTTAAAACGGAGCCTGGAATATTTGCCCCACGATTGCCCTAACACAACAGACAGTGCTTTTCGTCGTCTATCCACTGTTGAATTAGCTTGAATCTGGGTTAAATTTTCCCAGCAATAAGGGATATCGTAGGTTTGCGTAGCTGGATTGAGCGGCCAAAGCTTGTTATCTAGATAAAACGCCTTCGCTGTTGGGGTTGAACTGATTGCAGGATCAGCGGCTGCGTAAACTACAGTGGTGGCAAGAAAGAAAGAAAGAAAGAAAAGATAATTTTCGCTTAAATTTTGAATACATAAGCCTTACTCCAGTAGTTGATTAAGGGTGCATTTTAATTACCTGCAAAATACCGTTTTAGTTTATACGTTAATTCGCTGCCTTTATCAACTTATTCGATTTGCTAACCAATGCACAGAAATAGTCAACTCATTTAATCTAGGTGGAACGGTTAAGTCACCGCAATTAACACGGGCTTTAGCGATGACCCTGAGATGCCTACTAGGACTTCTAGCTATTACTGTAATGCTGATAAAACTGCTTAGCCGTCCTGCCACTTTTCGAGGCACGTAAACGGGCAAATTCTAAGGCAGCCTTATGCAAACTTTGGCGGTCATTTGGAAAATTAGGGAATAAAGCATCCACAATATCCAGATAAGTTTCTGTCGATTGCGGATAAAACCCTAACCACAAGCCAAAACGGTCGGACAGCGATATGGTTTCTTCGATGGTGTCTGAATAATGGATTTCCCTATCTTCCAAATGACTGTTGAGGTTATCGTTCATTTTTTCCGGTAACAAATGCCGACGATTGGAAGTGGCATAAATCAAGACGTTATCCGGTTTGGCTTCCAAGGAACCTTCCAAGACACTTTTTAACGATTTATATTGGCTTTCGCCAGTTTCAAAGGAAAGATCGTCGCAATACACGATGAACCATTGTGGTAGCTCCCGTATGTCATCGACAATTTCTGGCAGATGGACTAAATCTTGTTTGTCCACTTCAATCATGCGTAAGCCCTGGTATTTAAAAGCATTCAGCAAAGCTTTAATCAAGGACGACTTACCCGTGCCGCGAGCACCCCACAATAAGGCATTATTGGCCGGTTTACCCGACAGAAAACGTTCGGTGTTTTCAATTATTTTCGATTTTTGGCTGTCAATCCCCAATAAATCATTGAGCCGAATTGAATCCAGTTGCACGACTGGCCTTAAAACTTCATTGCGTTGCCGCCATATTGCGGCATAAGTTGAGTTCCAATCGATCATTGATAAGTACTTAGGGCTAAACACTTAGCTAGGGGAGTAATAGAGATTTTGCTGGGTGTAAGCGTGTTCAAGCATCACCCTTCATTAGCATCTCGCCATATTCTTCTGGCGTGATTACACCGCCGAGTGATTCCGCGACATTTTTATCGCGTTCTGGGAGTACGTCTTGCACTGCATTAATACGTTTCCATTGTGCTGGTGATGTTGTACAGTCGATTTGTGGAACATATTTTGATGTGCCTACGCGTTGATATTTATGGATGTAGCGAGGGCAGTTGACAAATATTTCGGTGATGGCAACCCTAACCACTAACTCAGCACCATGAAACTCAGCGGCTAAAGAGTCGTGCTGATCAATGCTGGCAGTGCCATGTATACGGATACGGTGCGGTGTCTCGAAGTCGATAAACAGCATACCGATTTTGTTGTTTGCTGTAATGTTGCCCAATGAGAGAAACATGCCATTGCCATCAAAACTGGGAAATGCCAGCGTTTTGTTATCCAGCACTTTGACAAAGCCAGGATTACCGCCTTTGTAAGAACAGGTGGGATAACCTCGGTGATCTGTCGTGGTCAAAAAGAACATATCTCGCGTTTCAATAAAGCCTTTGTGATCATCCGCAATCTCAGTGGCAACGATAATTTGGTCTAAGCGGTCAGCCAAATTTTTCGTGTCAAACATATCTTGCATTGCTCGATGTTGTTTGCCGTAAACTTCAGTCATAGCTCTCCTGTGCGGCTAATAAGGTGTTAAGGAATTCACATTAATGATGTGTTTATGCTTCGGTTGATCAACCGGTAAGTATTTAACTCCGCTTTTAAAAAACAGAGGTTAAAAACTCTTACATTTTTTAGCTCTACTTTTGACTTTCCAAATAGTCTTCATAATTGCCGTTAAAATCGACGATACCCGTTGGGGTTAATTCGATAATTCTAGTGGCAAGTGATGATACAAACTCGCGGTCATGACTGACAAATATTAGTGTGCCGGGATAGTTTTCCAAGGCTGTGTTCAACGATTCGATGGATTCCATATCAAGATGGTTGGTGGGTTCATCCATGACCATGATGTTATTTTTTTGCAGTATCAACTTACCGAACAACATTCGCCCCTGTTCGCCGCCGGAAAGTACTTTGACCGGTTTGTTGATGTCATCTGAGGTGAACAATAATCGACCTAGCGTACCGCGGATTGCTTGGTCGTCGTCGCTTTCTTTGCGCCACTGCCCCATCCATTCGATAAGCGTAATGTTTTCGGCAAAGTCTTCGGCATGATCCTGCGCGTAATAACCCACTTCGGAGTTTTCCGACCATTTAACCTTGCCTGTATCTGGTTTTAAATCGCCTACCAAGGTACGTAGTAAGGTCGATTTACCAATGCCGTTTGGGCCGATAATCGCAACGCGTTCACCCACGGCGATCATCATTTTTAAGTTTTTGAATAGTGGCTCTGCACCATAACCCTTGCTCAAACTTTCGACTTCCAACGCCAATCGGAACAATTTTTTGCCTTGGTCAAAGCGGATAAAAGGGTTTACACGGCTAGAAGGTTTTACTTCATCGAGCTTGATTTTTTCCAACTGCCTTGCACGCGAAGTCGCTTGTTTGGCTTTGGAGGCATTCGCCGAAAAGCGGCTGACGAAAGTTTGTAACTCAGCCATTTGGGTTTTCTTCTTGGCATTTCCCGCCAGTAATTGTTCACGCACTTGCGATGAAGCGGTCATGTAATCGTCATAATTACCCGGATAAACGCGTAGCTCGCCAAAATCCATGTCTGCCATGTGGGTGCAGACACTGTTTAAAAAGTGTCGATCATGCGAGATGATAATCATGGTGCAATTGCGGTCATTGAGCACATCTTCAAGCCAGCGGATAGTATTGATGTCGAGGTTATTGGTCGGCTCGTCCAATAACATGATTTCGGGATTAGCAAATAGTGCTTGCGCCAGCAATACCCGTAATTTCCAGCCGGGCGCAACGGCACTCATTAAGCCATAATGCTGTTCAAGAGGGATATCCAGACCTAGTAACAACTCCCCTGCCCTAGCTTCGGCGGTGTAACCATCCATTTCCGCAAACTCGACTTCCAGGTCGGCTACCTGCATACCCTCTGCTTCAGACATGTCCGGCAGTGAGTAGATGCGGTCGCGTTCCTGTTTGATTTGCCAGAGTTCCTTATGCCCCATAATCACGGTGTCGATGACGCTGAATTCTTCATAAGCGAATTGATCCTGGCGCAAAATACCCAAGCGTTCACCGAGGCTGATGCTGATGTTTCCGGCGGATGGCTCCAGGTCACCGCTTAAAATTTTCATGAAAGTGGATTTGCCGCAGCCGTTAGCGCCGATTAGGCCATAACGGTTGCCGTCGCCAAATTTAACGGAGACGTTTTCAAATAGGGGTTTAGCCCCAAACTGCATAGTAATGTTTGCGGTGGATATCAAGGTGTTGTTCCGAAAGGGTAGGAAAAGGAGGATGCCCAAGGCTTGGGGTTCTAGCTTTTTAGGTTTCTAATTGGGTATTTTACAGCAAATAGCCTAGCTTCTGTTACACAATATCAAGGTTACTTGCTTATAGGTAACACCTAATTGTCGTATAGAAACTTGGTGTTTTACAAACCTGCTAGATTTATTATGGGAATTTCTAAAAGGGATCTCTAAAAATTCAAAAAGCTCCTTCTCCCTCTGGGATGCCTACATGGATGTAGGTAGTAGGGCAATGCAGGAGCTATTGCCGAGAAGGTTGGGATGAGGGATTTAAAATCAAGTATTTACAACCCTCACCCTAGCCCTCTCCCAGAGGGAGAGGGGATTTTTAGGGATACCCTAAAGCCATTTCCGCTAGTACACTCAATATCGTTATAAACCATGCCATCATTTTGACAGATCCAGGTGCTAGCGAAACCGATCAAATAGCACTTTTCCCTTCTAACTTATTCATCAATTTAGTAATTTCATGCTCGGGCACATCCAGACCGACCAAAGTTTTGTTCAGATGACCAAGCACTATATCCATAACCCCGTCACTCATACGAGCATTGGTTTGTTGCCGATAAAACTCGCGCAAATTTTCTGGCAAGCCCTGTTCTGCCCCATAAGCACCAAACGCGGTTTTTAGGAAATGTTTTTGTCTGTCCAAAAGTGTTTGCAGATTGATCTCGTCCAAGAAAGGCCGTAGCTTCTCGTCCAGCAATAACTTTCTGGTAACGACTTCGGTAATTGCCTGAATGGCTGGTTCACCGCCGATTCTTTGGTAAAGCGGTATATCCTGCAAGGCAAAAAAATCGCTGCGTTTTAGACCCTCATCGTCCGTCCCCCAAGCAATGTCTTTTTCTGCTTTTTTAAGCAAAGGGACATGTTTGGAACAGTGAATATAGGCTTCTTCAATTTCAACCATAATCCAACGCTCAGGACGGTGCTTGCCTTCGCTATTCATCTCATCGACAACATCCTGCGGTAGCTCTTTGCGAAATTTCAGTAAGTCCTCGTGTTCGACAATTTTAGCTTTACCATTCACATGCAGACCGACGGTGCTGGCAAAAAAATCGACAAAAATCATACCAATATGCGGATTTTCGGTGATATTGCCCTGACTGGCCATTACACCATTGCCGCGATATTCAGGATATACCAAATAGTTATCGTTCAGTGCCTTGACGAAACCCGGCTTACCGAAACGAAAGGAGCAATCACAGTCACCGTGTTTATCGGAGGTGGCAATAAACAATACTTCCTGCCTGCCGATGAATTCTTTCATAACAGGCGATAGATAATTCAGTACCTGTTTGTCATAAAAGCGCAATGCCCGCTGCGTAGTGCCATATTTTTGCTGTAAAAAATGCTCACCTTCCGAACCCGGCAATAAGGTGAGCGGAGCTACAGAGGGCGGCATGGTTTTTGGTTTGGCTTTAAATAATCGGAACACGTTAGTTCTCCTTTATTTTTCCTAATTAGTAAGATGCTTCAGCCAAACGCTGGGCAGCCCCTTCTCCTTTCGGGAGAAGGTTGGGATGAGGGGATCTAAAAAGCAAAAAGCCTTATTGACCCCCTCACCCTAACCCTCTCCCCGTGGGAGAGGGGATAAGTTCTTTTTGGCTGAAGCATCTTGCTAATCAGATTATTTTTTGACCGCGTTCTTACAGATTCTTGTTAAATATCCAACACGACATTTGAAGACGGATAGGCACAACAGGCATAAACCCAGCCTTTATTTCTATCGATATCGTCTATCTCCGCCCGCTCAGTCATGTCAACTTTGCCATTTAAACATTTAACCATGCATTCCCCGCAGCTTCCGGCACGGCATTCATGGCCTATGTTGACCCCGGACTTTTCCGCAAGCTCAAGTAAAGTCATTGCACCATCGGCATCAACCGATTTACCAGACTTGGCAAACTGAATCTGATAGCTTCCGATTTTGGAGCTCAATGACCGATCATGTTGCAAATCCCCAGGCTTTGCTGGTACACCGACAGTAAAGTTTTCACAAATTAACTGTTTGGCTGGTAATTTAAGTTTCAGAAGATTTTGCTTACAGGTATTCATGAAAACATCCGGCCCGCATAGATAAACGGTTCGTTCAGTCAAGTCTGGTACAAGGCCAGCCAGCATATTTTGGTTAACACGCCCAGTCAGCCTGGGCAACTGGCTGGGAGCATACAGCTCTTTAGTTAGGGTGATAAATAATCTGATATTTTTATGATGTGCGGCAATCAAATTAAGCTCTTCGCTATAAATAATGTCATAGAGCGTTTGAAACGACAGCAATAGCATGACATCAACACAAGCCTTGGTATCTGCAAGCCAACGTAACATGGACATGATCGGCACGATGCCGCTGCCAGCTGCTAAAAACAGGATTTTTTTAGGCGTGTTTTTTGCGCAACTGAATTTGCCAAATGGCCCTTTCACGTTGAGGGTATCGCCTATCGTTAGCTTGTCATTAAGCCAATTGGAAACAACACCTCCGTTAGCGTCTCTTTTTACCGTAATTTCCAGAATTCCTGGATGGGTAGGCGATGAAGCTAAGCTATAGGAGCGTTTATATTCCTTACCTTCAATAACGACAGAAAGCGTAATATATTGCCCTGGCAAGTAATCGAAAGCCTGTCCATTTAGTCTACCGAGCTGGATAGTTTTAGTGTCACTCGTTTCGTTATAGCTGTTTAGAACAGTAAATTGAGTGCTTAAAGTCACGCCGGATGCAATATCCAACCCTTTAATTGGCGTTAGCATCCCCTTCACATCACAATTATGGTTAGATGCAACAGTGAGCGGACTACCCTTCGAGAGAACTGACTGATGCTCGAAAAAACCTTGTGGAATAGATCTGGTAGACTCCAGATTTATTTGCTGATTATCTAAATCAGCAAATAAAGCACTGAACGGGAATTGCGCCAGTACAGCATGTTCTTCATGGTAGCGATGGGCAAAATAGATTTTACCCGGCGGCGCGGTTTTCCATGCGCTGGTTTGTTTAAATAACCGTTGCGTCCATAGGCTCGCTGATTTTTTATTATCGTTAGCATTCATAATCACCCACTGCCAATAGAGGCCGTGATATTACCGGATTTTCATTTCCACAACGCCGAGTGTAGCCATTTTCAAGCATTTAATCTGTTAACAATTCCACTTCAAAGTAGTGAATTTTTCACTACTAAAAGCAACAAATTTGGTCATTAAAATAACAGTAACCCTCCTGTTCTCAGCTTAACTTTAAGGAGGGTATACAACCGATTTGATATTTAATGGTTAAATCCACTTGCCGATTATTCTGCTCCTTAATTTTGCAGACATAATGACAATAATCCCTCTTTTTCAGACAACTTAAAAAAATTTTGTCGGCCTAAGTAGGATGAAGGTGACCCTTTGGGTAATAACAAAAGGTGCTGTTGGATCGTGGCTACAATCATCACGAAAGTGATTGTCGAACACAGACTTAAAGACGTATCGGTTTGCTGCGCCTAAACCCAATACGCCAACTCGATGACGCTAACAAGCTTGAACTTAAGCACACATAAAGTGTTTGGGAGTAACAACCTTGATCCTGACTGAGGCTACGAAAGAATCCAAAATCAGCGACTGATATTTAGAAAATGAACCAAACCATTAAAATATAGCTGCATCCTCTCAAATGGGATCAATGAAAGTAGCATATCCAAGAGAATCGTCAAAAAAGCACGTATTACTACTGAATTAACTTCTCGCAAATTTACTATAAGTTAAAGGATAACCCAATGATTAGTGCTGGGTCTATCAAGCAGAGCTTAGGAAAACAGTATTTTGTTGACCCAACCATATAAACTTTGAGAGTTGCCCCCTCAATCACACCTCACGTTCAGGACTTTCTGCCTTGAACAGCTCGGCAATAAGCTCAATTTCAGCGGTTTTATGAGGTATCGCAGGGATTTTCCACTCTTTTCCGACGATACGGGATAGTAAGTTATTCAACCAGGGGCGGTTTGATCGTGCTTGTTGTACTATCAATTTGTGGGATTCGCCATCGCTAACGACAGCAAAACCGTCCAACCAAACCTCAATCGCTTCAGCTTCCCCGTAAAGCGTTGTTTGAACGTAGACTTTACGCGTCTCGAAGTCAAAATTAAAATCGGTTAATTCTGCAATACCTTTTAGCACTATATTTGCCACCCAGATAATCATCTTGTTAGGCGTCAATTTTATTGCTGTTTTTACTAAACTGGATTTAAAACTCATGTCTTGCCTTCATCGGGTACGGTGGAAAACTGTAATTTTAACCGTTCTTTGCTTTGGCTGCTAAGAACAACAAAAAAATGTTACCCAATGCCGCTAATTATTTTCAATTGATTAGAGACACGCTTCTACCTGGGTGTGTTCAGACACTTGACCTGCCGTCAACAACAGCCGCACGGGGTTGTCTTGGTGCCGAGTACGCCCCGCGACTTGCCCATTGCTTCATTGTCTTCGCAGTTTTTTGGCCCATCGGCTATAGCCACATAGACCCAATGCCAGATGCCAATGGCCTAATTCCGCCGACAAATCCCGCTAGGGTGAACCGGTACGCGCTATCCACACGGCTTCAATAAACCGTCGATTGTCCTTCGCCGTCACACCGCAGTCGTCCGCCTTGCCGGGCAGAAAATTCTTGATGCGTTCCCATTTTGAATCACTTAATACCGTTCTTGTCATTGTGCTTCGTGTAAAAAAACAGCAAATAATACAATAACTTTAGCTTATCTCTTAAAGTAATTCAGAACACGCCTTAGATCTCTTCAGTTTTTTCAATGGATTAGTTGTTTAGCTTGGTGAATGAGCATGCTCCTTTCAGCAACTGATTGGAGATAACGGCAACTATTAGTCAAACTTTGGAATTGGTTCTCACTTTGGCTAATTGACGCTAGCCTAATTTCTACTATAGTTGTTATTATCAAATTTCACTTCAATGTAGTTCACAGAAATCAGTGCCATGGCGATATTGCTACACTTCAAGTATTTACGATTTTTTTTACTAAGCGTTACTCTGAGTTGTACGCAACAGCTTTTGGCTCAAGAAACCAATAAAGTTTATGACTTGCCACTGGAACAATTGGTCAATTATGAGGTGGTGTCTGCTTCGCGGTTCAAGCAAAAGTCATCCGAAGCCCCTTCTGCGGTTGAAGTATTAACCGCAGAAAACATCCGCAGCTACGGCTGGCGTACCTTGGCCGACGCGTTAAATTCAATACGTGGCTTATATATCCGTAATGACCGTAATTACAGCTATCTTGGTAATCGGGGCTTGTCTCGTGCCGGGGATTATAACTCGCGAGTGCTGATAATGATTGATGGTCGCCGTATGAACGAAACCATTTTCGATTCCGGTTTTATCGGCGAAGAATTCATGCTAGATATGAACTTGATAGAGCGTATCGAATACGTTCCCGGCTCCGGCTCATCCGTCTATGGTGCCAATGCCTTGCTTGGTGTGGTCAACGTCATTACCAAGCGGGGTAGAGATATTGACGGCGTACGCTTGAGCGGCGAAGTAGGGAGCTTGGATACTTACCGGGCTCGGGCAACCTTTGGCAAGCAATGGAAAAATGGAGCAGAACTACTGCTTAATGGTTCGCATTTCACTAGCCATGGCAACGATAAGTTATTTTTCCCAGAGTATTCCAGCATTAATGGCGGTATTGCCCAGGATAAAGATCAAGAACGTAGTGACCGTGCATTCGGTAAGCTTAGTTATGGTGATTTAACTTTACGGGGAGGCTATGTAAGCCGTTACAAAAGCATACCCACTTCCTCCTATGATGCACTGTTCAACGAGAAAAATTACAGCGTCGATAGTCAAGGTTATTTGGATTTGGATTACCTTACCCAAATTGATACTAATCTGGGCTTAGAGGTGAGGGGGTTTCACCACTGGTATGATTACTACTCTCTCGGACCTTATGATTCAGGCGATCCTCGCATTGAGTCCTTCGAAGGATCGGATGCACGTTGGTGGGGTGGTGAAGTCAAGCTGACTGGGACTCAATTCGACCATCATAAATGGATCACTGGACTTGAAGCACAGTACGACCAGCGGCAGCACTACATCCTTTATGATATTAACTCTTCTGATCCCTCCTATAATAGGGGTAACGATGGCTGGCGGGTAGGCCTATATGCACAGGACGAATTCCGCATTACTAGAAGCTTGCTCCTCAATGCTGGTTTACGCTTAGATCATCACCACCTAATCAATAGTTTACAGCTTAACCCGCGGATCGGATTGATTTGGGATATTACCCCTGCTTTTACCGCTAAACTGCTCTACGGTTCAGCTTTTCGTGCCCCCAATCTTTATGAACACGACTTAAATAGACCATCAGCCAAACTGCCCCAAGAAGAACTCATCAAAAGTTATGAAGCTGTTGCCGAGTGGTATCCTGGAGGCGGAGTAAAGCTGCTGGGCACCTTGTTCTACAACAATATAAGCAAAGTGTTGATAGCTGACCCCACTACCAACAACACAATCAACGGTGGCAAGTTCCAAACGCTTGGTTTTGAACTTGGCGCGGAAAAACTCTGGGACAATGGTCGCCAATTGAAGTTGACCTGGACACATAATAATACCCGTGACGTAAGTGCTAACAGCGGGAGTTGGGCATCGGATTCTCCTAAAAATATGGTCAAAGCACACTATGCTGAGCCTTTGTTTTATAACAAACTAAGTCTGGGTTTTGAAGAAATTTTTGTGGATGAACGCCTTACTAGTAATAACAATATTGCCCCCAGTTATCACCTGTTCAACATCAACCTAGCCCTGACCAAGCCTTTATATGGCTTTCAAGCTTCCCTAGGTGTCTACAACGTACTCGACCAACACTTCAAGATAGTGGCTGGCCCAAATCTTACCCAAGATACTTTAGCCATGGACGGCCGCACCGCACGTTTTCGTTTGGAATACGGCTTCTAAATATGAGAAGACCTAAATCATTCACGCGCTTAGCCATAGCCTTGAATGCTATAATTTTGCTTGTGGGAATCGTTTTTAATCAGCGTTCGGCTGCTGCCCCATCCAGTGAAATTCAGACTTTGTCAGTTGCTTACCTCTATAACTTTATGAAGTTGAGTGAATGGCCAACTGAGACGAAGACCAATGAACTCACTTTGTGCATCACTCAAGAGGGAGATCTTGCCAAAGAGTTAGATTCATTAGCTGGCAAGGAGGCCCAAAACCATACTTTAATAATCAAAAGACTTGTTCAAGGAGACGATGCCAACGAATGCCAACTATTATTTCTACCTAGCGAAGAAAAGCCCCTGCGTATTCAAGCATGGATCAACACTTTAAAGGACGTTCCTGTACTTACAGTAAGTGACCTGGAAGGATTTCTCGACCAAGGTGGCATGATTGCTTTGGTTAATGACGGTGTGCGATTGCAGTTTGAAGTTGATTTGGAGCGTGTGGAACACACGGGGATCAAATTAAGTTCAAAAATGCTCCAAATTGCCCGCGAAGTAAGAGGGGAGTGATAGTTGACGTTACGAAAGCATAAACCCAAAACAATTGCCGCTAAGCTTAGACGAATTGTCATCATTTGTTTGGCTTGCTCAATGCTGGCCGTATTCATAATTGTCGTCGTAAATGAGGTCACAACATCACTCAATTCGTCACAACAACAGCTTGAAACATTGGCTCAAGTCACTGCCAACAACTCTCAGGGCGCTTTAATGTTCCTTGATAAGAAGAGTGCCCAACAAATCCTGGATTCCCTAAAAATTGTTCCGTCCATCTATGAAGCCTCTCTTTATTCAGAGGATGGCCGTGTAGTAGCCAGTTTCAAGCGGGACATCGCTATGCCGCTGCCATTATGGCTTCCTGGACGGGGAATTAGCTTTGAACAACCCGTCACAATTGAAAAAGATCACTTGGGTAGACTTATTTTGCAAGCTGAACTCAGCAAAATGTGGGTTGAACTTATCCGTAATCTTGGTGTTTTTACAGCATCGTTGCTAACTGCTTACTTGATCGCCATTAACCTTGCCAGACGCCTCGCGTTACGCGTAACACAACCTATATCAGAGCTTTCCGAAGCAGCATTGCAAGTGTCGGAAGCTAACAACTACGAAATACGCGTTTCTAAACAGGACGACAATGAGGTAGGAACTCTGGTGGATGCGTTTAATGACATGCTTGAACAGATCAACCGTAGGGATAGGGAGCTTGCCCAACATGGCGTACGGCTTGAGCAAGAAAAGGCTGCCGCTGAAGCTGCAAACGCAGCCAAGTCGCAATTTCTCGCCAATATGAGCCACGAAATCCGTACGCCGATGAACGGTGTACTGGGTATGGCCCAACTATTGAAGGACACTGAGTTAACCCAGAAACAACGCCGTTTTGTCGACACGGTACACAAATCCGGTGAAACGCTGCTCTTCATTATCAACGATATCCTGGATTTTTCCAAAATCGAGGCAGGCCACTTAGAACTGGAGAGCTTGGATTTTAACTTACACAAAACTATTGGGGATGTCGCTGAATTATTTGCCGAACAAGCCCATAGTAAAGACTTAGAGCTTATCTACCGCATCGCGCCCGAAGTGCCAGAATGTGTAAAAGGCGATCCTTCACGGATACGGCAGGTTCTCAGCAACCTAATCAGTAATGCCCTCAAATTCACTGGGCAAGGTGAAGTTTTAGTCAATGTTGACTTGGATGATAAGCCTGCATCAGATAGTAATGGCAACCCGTTTAGGGTGCGCTTTACGGTCACCGACACGGGCATTGGCATCAGCGAAGAAACCTTACCACGGCTCTTTCGTGCTTTCTCGCAAGCGGACGACTCCACTACCCGCAAATATGGGGGTACTGGACTGGGTCTTGCTATTTCCAAGCAATTGGTTGAGTTGATGGGCGGTGAGATAGGCGTAACGAGCCGTGTTGGTCAGGGTTCCATCTTCACGTTCACACTGTCGCTCGGGGCAACTACCTGTACAGATCTATACCAATCCGTGCAGTTTCTTGAACTGTCTGGCCTAAAACTACTGATTGTCGAGGACAACGACACTAATCGCGAAATACTAACAGAGTATGCACTGTCCTGGGGAATGTCCGTGGATGCCGTACCGAGTGCCTTAGCCGCCCTAGACCTGCTCAGAAAACCAACCGACGATCAGCTTCCTTACGACTTGGTGATCATCGACATGAAGATGACTGGCATGAATGGGCTTGAATTAGGCCAGCGTATTAAAGCTGATTCGGAAATGACCCAAATCCCCTTGGTCATGTTGACTTCAACCATGTTCCACGGCGAAGCGTCCCAAGCCCATAAAACCGGCTTCAGTGCTTACCTGATCAAACCAATACACAAAAATGAGTTGTACCACTGTTTACTGGATGCTTTGATACCAGGGGCGGGTTTAGTACCTCAAGCGCAGGCGTTGGCGGTTTCGCCCTCGACCAGCCTAGCCAAAATAAGTATCTTGCTAGCTGAAGATAACCCAGTCAACCAGGAAGTAGCCCAACACATGCTACAAGGCTTTGGTTGCTCAGTTGATATCGCCAATAACGGTCAAGAAGCACTAAAAGCTGTCGGGCAAAAATCCTATGATTTGGTGTTCATGGATTGTATGATGCCCGAAATGGATGGTTACCAAGCCACAGCTCAAATCAGGCGACAACAGAATGCCGGTCAGTTACCGCACTTCCCTATCATTGCCTTGACCGCCAACGCAATTGAAGGTGATCGTGAAAAATGTCTGATTGCCGGTATGGATGATTATCTATCCAAGCCATTCAAAGCAGAATCTCTAAAACGGGTAATCATGGCGTGGGTAAAAACCTTGGAGACGATGGCCCTTACGAACCCAACACCAGAGGACATGGCCGAATCAACTCAACCCACAGTGCCGAGCCTAGATACCCACTCGCTGGAAACCATCCGAAAGTTAGACCAACTTGGTGATAATGAATTTCTACAAAGTATCATTTCACTGTACCTAAGCAATGCCCACGACCTGTTACTTTCATTAGAAGCGGCTTGGACTGAAGGAAAAGTCGATGCCATCCGCACGGTATCGCATACACTGCGATCCAGCAGCAATCAGGTGGGCGCCTTTAGCCTGGCCGAACTGTGTAGGGAAGTGGAAAACGGGGCAAGAAATCAGATTTATGATACTTCCGGCCATGTACTTGTGCGTATAAAACATGAATTCGCAAACACTCGTATCGCATTAGAAAAATATCTTCAGTCGCTTTAGCCAAAAAATTAGAGATATCTCATATGCCAGCCCAAGCCCACATTCTTATCATTGACGATGACCCTCTTATTCGTCGATTGGTCGCCAAGACCCTCCAGAATGAAGGAATGCAAACGACAGAAGCGGTTAGTGGTGAAGAAGGTTTGAAGATTTTTCAGGAACACGGAGCCGATGCAGTTTTGCTCGATGTCATAATGCCAAATGGGATGGATGGCTTTGCTACCTGTGCAAGGATTAGGGAACAATCCACAGGTCAGCACATCCCCGTACTGATGATGACCGGATTAGACGACCTGGATTCGGTCAACTGCGCGTATGGATCGGGTGCAACCGATTTCATCACGAAACCCATTAATGTTCCGTTGTTGGGTTATCGAATACACTATTTACTCAGATCCGCCAAAACCACCTATCGTCTGCTAGACAGTGAGCAGCGCCTTCATCACATGGCTTACTTCGATAGCCTGACCGAATTGCCCAATCGGACATTTTTTCAAGAACATTTAAAGATTATGATCGCCTTTGCACAACGGCATCATCAGAAACTAGGGGTATTGTTCTTGGATATCGATGGATTCAAACGCATCAACGATTCACTGGGGCACCATTTTGGCGATCTTGTCCTACAGGAGACCAGCAACCGTCTGCGAAAATGCCTACGTGCCAGCGATGCGCTGATCCGCGTGGGCAACACCACTTCTGACGGCATCTCATTGGCGCGGCTGGGAGGCGATGAATTCACTGTGCTGCTATCGTCGATTGAGCGTAATGAGGATGCTGCCACAGTCGCCGAACGCATCCGTAAGTCTCTAGCCGAACCGTTCATCTTGGCAGACCAGGAAATCTACACGACTACCAGTGTCGGCATTAGTATTTACCCTGTAGATGGCGAGACCGAGCTGGATTTAATAAAAAATGCTGATCTTGCCATGTACTACGCCAAGCGCGCAGGCGGCAATTCCTATCGGTATTTCTCGGTCAACATGACTGAGGCGGCGAAACGTCGGCTTATTTTGGAGAACCACCTCCACAAAGCTATTGAGCGCAATGAGTTTGAGCTACATTATCAGCCACAATTCGACCTTATAACAGGGAGCTATTCTGGCGTGGAAGCATTACTGCGGTGGAACTGTCAAGAACTCGGGCGAATTTCTCCGGCCGAATTCATCCCTTTAGCAGAGGAGAACGGCTTGATTATCCGCATTGGTGAATGGGTGTTACGTACGGCATGTCTCCAGGCAAAAAACTGGCATAATCAGGGTATTCGACTGAGCCGTATAGCTGTTAACGTCTCAGGGAAGCAATTATTGCACAAAGGCTTCCCTTCGCTAGTTGCAAAAATATTAGCTGAATCTGGACTGAAACCCAATACGTTGGAATTAGAGGTAACCGAAAGTGCCTTGATCTTTGAGGAGAATATTCTTATGGAAGCCCTAAAATCCCTAAAGAAAATCGGCATCCAATTATCGATTGATGATTTTGGTACAGGTTATTCCAGTTTGAGCCGCCTTATGAATTTTCCTATTGATTGCTTAAAAATTGACCAAAGTTTTATTCGCGACCTAGAACAAAATACCGCCAAAGCCGCGATTGTGGCTGCGATTATCAAAATGGCCGAAGGTATGAATATGAAGGTTATCGCAGAAGGCGTTGAGACGAATGACCAACTGGACTTCATAAAAAACAACCAATGTAAAGAAGCCCAGGGCTATCTCCTGTGCAAACCCCTGCCCTCAACACAAGTTGAAGAGTTCCTCAGAAATCAGGCATCGTTAAGGCCAAATGTTTAAACAAATAATACCAATCCCAATAAGTTCTCATTGAAACCTTCTCCAGAGGGAGAAGGCTGGGATGAGGGGATTCGTATAGCAACTTATTGGGATTGGTATAACTTACACTTAGCTAAATTACCGCGCTGAATATGGATCAACTAAAATATCGTTAGAAATTAAAAATTGTGACTGGCTATAATTTTTTTACTTACCGCTTATTTATCTAATGGGAATCCCTAATGATTAGACACCAACTCAAAAATAATCAATTCAGCAGTTTCTGACCCTACGTTCTCAACAGCCATCAACTTGCCCGATTCCCAAAACACTTCGCCGACTGAGTAGGTATTAACTTTGCCGTCCTCAGTCACCTTAAGCTTACCTTTGACCACGTAACGTGGGCCAGGCCCTTCATGGGTATGCTGTGGCGTTTTAAAAGCAGGAGGGAAAGTAACCCGTATCACTTTCGCATTAACGCTTTTGCTAGGAAGTTCGACCGTATTTTCCATCAACTGGGTTCTGATTAGCCCTGGTTTACCGTCCGCAGAAACCGCTTCCGCAATAACAAAAAGTAGCAACAACAGAACGACAGCCAGAAAAAATCGGTAGCGGCTAGTCACAATCTTATGCATAAGACTGTCTTTTAGATCAGGATTTTGTGGGTTCATCGTGATTTACTCCAAATTGTTGTACAAAAGTCAGATTGCCTTTTTGATCCGCCCTAACGCATTTTGTAAATTAGCCATGCTAGTCGCTATGGAAATGCGGATATGTCCAGGGCTACCAAACGCAGAACCTGGCACCAGTGCAACCCCTGCTTTTTCGATCAAGTATTCGGAAAAGCCAAGATCATCCTCAATACCGTCCAAGCGGTCAATCAGACCTTGGACATTCGGGAACACATAAAAAGTTCCATCGGTTTCGATACACTCAACACCCTCAATAGTATTGAGTTCTGCAACCACATAATCATGGCGTTTTTTAAACTCAATACACATACGATCAATAAAACTCTGGTCACCTGTCAAAGCGGTTTCGGCGGCAACTTGTGATATAGAAGTCGGGTTTGATGTGCTTTGGGATTGAATCGTACACATGGCTTCAATCAAATCCGCAGGGCCTCCAGCATAACCAATACGCCAACCGGTCATAGAGTAGGCTTTCGACACCCCATTCATCACCACCGTGCGCTCATAGAGGTCAGGATGGGCATTCAGGATATTAACAAACGTGCCTTTTTCCCACAGGATGTGTTCATACATATCATCGGTCGCGATGATAATGTTTGGGAAGTCTTTCAGCACATCACCCAACGCTTTCAACTCATCCAGGGAATAAGCAATACCCGATGGATTTGACGGGCTGTTGATGAAAATCAGCCGTGTTTTAGTGGTAATCGCCTTACGAAGTTGCTCCGGCGTTATCTTAAAGCGTTGCTCTTGCGTAGTTTCAATAATGACAGGCACGCCATCCGCCAACAACACCATATCAGGATAAGAAACCCAGTACGGCGCGGGAATAATGACTTCATCCCCATGATTCAGCAACGCTTGCGTCAAATTATAAGAACTTTGCTTACCGCCGCAAGACACTAGGATTTGCTTAGGATTGTAATCCAGCCCATTGTCGTTTTTGAACTTGGCAATAACCGCCTTTTTCAAGCCGGGCGTACCATCGACGGCTGTGTATTTGGTAAAACCATCATCTAAAGCTTTAACAGCCGCCGCTTTGATATGGTCGGGAGTATCAAAATCTGGCTCACCTGCACCCAAACCGATAATATCTTTACCTGCCGCACGCATGGCAGCAGCTCTGGCGGTAATCGCCAAAGTAGGTGAAGGTTTAACTTTTTTGACTCTATTTGAAAGTGTGATGCTCATGTTCTGCCGTGATTATGCCGTGTTCAAGTGGGCTACAATTATAACCCAGCTAACGTGGGTTTTTAAAAAATGTCTGGCATACATTTAAAGCCGCCACATCCGACAAATCTGATTCCAGTTGTTTAAATTAGGTTTGTTTCGTCGTCAATAATTCGTTCAAATTTCAATATTAAGATTTTTTACTAAAGGGGATCTCTAAAAATCCCCGAACCCTCGCTACGCTCTCCCTCTGGGATATGGCTAGCGTGAGGGTTGTAAATGATTGATTTTAAAACCCTCATCCCAACCTTCTCCCAAAGGGAGAAGGAGCTTTTTGAGTTTTTAGAGATTCCCTAAAAATTAACGGACGATTATTGATTCGGCCTTATGAAGATTTAACTTCCGTTCGCCTTGAGCCTGTCGAAAGGCTTATGTGCTTCGACTCACTCAGCACGAACGGTTCAAACATTAACAGGCCGAATCAATAACTTCAATGTTGGATGCTCATAACGTCATCATCAATGCGAAATGGCAGATTATTTATGTGCGTAAAGTGAACTGCGTCACATCCTGGGCAATTGTATATTGGTCAATCTTGATTATACTTAAATAATATCCCTTAAAACCTTCTTTGATACTCAATTATATAGTCGGTCACACAAGCCCGACTATAGCAAAAACTTATGCAAAATAACCATCTGTGAATCATATGATGACAAATTCAAACATAGCTATTGGTAATTACATCTTGTTAGTGATGTTATTTTTAAGCCCTTTCGCTCAAGCCGAAGAACAAAATGAGGCCGTCAACTTAAGCGTTGAAGATCTGCTTAATGTGAAAGTTACCTCCGTCGCCAAAAAAGCACAATCCTTGAATGATGCACCAGCAGCCGCATTTGTAATCAGCAACGATGACATTAAACGCTCCGGTGCCACCAACATTCCCGATGCGTTACGCTTGGCTCCTGGCCTTAATGTTGCCAGAATTGATGCTAACAAATGGGCGGTTGGTTCTCGAGGCTTTAATGGTCGTTTCGCCAATAAACTACTGGTTCTAGTTGACGGACGCAGCGCCTATACCCGCTCTTTTTCTGGTGTGTACTGGGAAAACCAAGATGTCATGATGGAAGACGTTGACCGCATTGAGGTTATCCGTGGCCCTGGCGCTACTTTATGGGGTGCTAACGCGATGAACGGCGTAATCAACATCATCACCAAGCATTCATCCGAGACCCAGGGCGGTCTATTGAATGCCGGTGGCGGTACTGAAGAGCAGGGTTTTGGCTCATTCCGTTACGGTACAAAATTTGGTAAGGACACCACGGCTAGAGCTTATGTCAAAGGCTTTAATCGCGACGAAAACACACATTTGACGGGCGAAGGTGCTGGTGATAACTGGGACAAAGTGCAAGGTGGGTTTCGCCTGGATTCACAATTAAATACCCAGGACACCCTAAAATTCCAAGGTGATATTTATCATGCCAATATCAATCAATCATCCATTTTTCAACAACCTTCGCCACCTTTTGCGTTTACCCAGAACGACAGAACCCACAGCTATGGCGGCAATGTACTTGGCCGTTATCAGCATACTTTTTCGACGACTTCTGACTATTCCTTACAGTTTTACTATGATACTTATACGCGCAATGATGCAGAATATACCGACAGTCGCGATACCCTGGACGTGGATTTTCAACACCGATTTACCTTGTTGGACTGGAATGAAATCGTCTGGGGTTTAAATTACCGCTATGGGCATGATTTTATTGCAGGTAACCGGTTACAAAATGGTGGAAAGATCTTCGATATAACACCTAACAGCGTCAACGATCAGCTAATTAGTGGCTTTATACAAGACGAACTGACGCTGATTGAAAACAAACTGTGGCTAACAATCGGCTCCAAATTTGAGCATAATGATTACAGCGGCTTTGAAGGCCAGCCCTCGGCTAGGATCATGTGGGCACCCCACAACCAACATCGGCTGTGGGCGCAGGCGTTTCAAGATCAGTCCGTACCCCATCACGTGCCGAACAGGGGGGTACAGTATTGACCGGTATCATCCCCAATCCACCATCGCCGCCGTTCTTCCCGAATATACCGCTTGCGACATTTACGCAAGGCAATCCTAACTTACGGTCTGAAGAGGTGATTGCTTATGAAGTCGGCTATAGGACAACTTTTTCCAAGACCATGTCTTTGGATTTGACAGGATTTTATAATGACTACCGTGACCTACGTGGCGTATTTCCAGGAACGCCAAGCTTTACAGGAACCAATTTTGAACTACCTATTGCACTTGTCAATTCTAATTCGGTGAAGACTTATGGCATTGAGGTAGCTACCGTTTGGCAAATGCTAGACTGGTGGCGTTGGGATCTTAATTATAGTTGGTTACATACTCAGCTTACTGGAAATGATAGGACTACCCCAGTAAGTCCCGAACAGCGGGCTTCATTGCGTGGAGCCCTATCACCCTGGAAGAATATTGATATGGATTTCTGGTTTCGTTACGTAGATGCTAATTTTACCATTGGTGAATTTGGTGCCCCTCGTATCAAACCCTATGTTACCCTAGATTTGCGCCTAGCTTGGCGACCCCATAAAAACCTTGAACTATCGCTGGTTGGCCAAAACCTGCTTGCACAAAAACACCTGGAATATATCCAGGAAAACCAAACCCTGCCTACAGGAATTGACCGAGGCATGTACGGCAAAGTAAGCTGGGGCTTTTGACCCATTGGGCAAAACCGTCAAAAAGCGGCTGTCCTTAGTGCTGGGCTTGAATTTATTACTCAACGCTCACGCGCCAACCTATGCACAGTCTTTGGAAGAACAAACGGTATTGGCAGCCTTGGCTCTGAATATTGTGCGTTTTACCAGTTGGCCCGCAGAGGCTCAAATAAAAACCACCATCGATTTATGTGTAATCGGGGATAACGTGGCTCAAGAATCCTTTACCAGTATTGATGCTAAAGCTGTGGGCGATAAAACTTTGCATATTATCAACCTGTCGCGATTACGAAATTTTGAACAGTGCCGTGCGCTTTATATCAGCGGATTACAGCAAAATATACTGGCACAGATTTTTGTTGAAATAAAAAAACGCCCCCTGTTAACGATAGGGGAAGGTACTGATTTTGCAACACAAGGTGGGATGGTCGGTTTGGAAAATGTCGATGACAAGATCAATCTGGAGGTAAACTTGTCGGTGGTGCGTGAATCAAAATTAACCATCAGTTCACGGTTATTAAAACTGGCTAAAGTGATCGGCAACTAAAACTATGAACTGGTTTAATAACGCCCCCATACGCGTAAAATTAATCTCGATCATGACGTTAACTGCCATATTGGCGCTGTTATTAGCAACGACTGCAGTCGTGATTAACGAATATTTCACCAAAAAAAATGAAACTGAAAAACAATTAGTGCTGATAGCCGATATTATTGCTTGGAATGCCTCTGCAGCCCTGTCATTTAATGACCACCAGACCGCTATTGAAATGCTAAGTGGCTTTAGCAAGCAACCCAGCCTTGTCTCTGCAGATTTATATAACGGCTCCGGCGCTATTTTTGCGACTTATCAGCCAAACCAGGCTAAAACAGCGAGCTGGTCTGGCGAAACCGTCATATCGTTGATTAAAGCACCAAAAAACAACGCACAACCGCAACCGCAAAACCATCTACAATCCTTACGTAGCCAAGTTGCCGATTGGTTTAACAAAAACTTTAATCCAAATTCGGAAAATTCGTCTGCTTCGGCTTATAAGCAAACAATCACTTATGATGAAAGCAGTTACCTCCATTTACTTAGACCTATTATGCAAGATGGGGAGCTGCAAGGTGTTTTACATTTAGTTGATGACCAAAGCGGCTTGCAAGCGTTACTCAACCGATTCTATTTAATCATTGGCCTCATTGTTATATTTACCGGTATTTGTATTTTCTTTGTGTCCACGAAATTACAGCAGATTTTTTTAGCACCATTGTTGGAACTCATGCAAGCCATGCAGTCGGTCACTGACAATAAAGACTTTACCTATCATATCCAAAAAATTAACGCCGATGAGTTCGGTACAATGGCAACTGTTTATAACACCATGCTCATCGAGATTCAGCAGCGGGACACGCAATTGCAGGAACACCGCGCCAATCTTGAGCAACAAGTAGATGAGCGGACGACTGAATTACGTCATGCCAAAGATGTGGCTGAAACGGCCAATGCCGCCAAATCCCAATTTCTTGCCAACATGAGCCACGAAATTCGCACCCCAATGAACGGCGTATTAGGGATGGCTGAATTACTGTTGGGTACTCACTTAACTGAAACTCAACGACGCTTTGCGACGACTGTTCATCGTTCTGGTGAATCATTGTTGTCTATAATCAATGATATTCTCGACTTTTCAAAGATTGAGGCTGGACGCTTTGAGCTGGAAAGCCTGGATTTCAACCTGCACAAAACAGTCGAGGATGTCCTCGAGTTATTTGCTGAACGCGCCCATAGTAAAGGTTTAGAAATTAGCTCACGCATAGCACCTGGGGTGCCAGAAGGTGTCAAAGGCGATCCTACTCGAATACGGCAAGTGCTCGGCAATTTGATAGGTAATGCTATCAAATTCACCGGTCATGGCGAAATAGTCGTTGATGTCTGCCTAGACAATAATCGTGGAGATGTCATGGAAGTGGATGATGACGCTCCACTCAAGATTCGCTTTGACGTGCGCGACACCGGTATTGGGATCAGCGAAGATGCCCTGCCACGGCTATTTCAGGCATTTTCCCAAGCCGACGGCTCCACCACCCGTAAATATGGTGGTACTGGCCTGGGGCTAATGATTTCTAAGCAGTTGGTCGAAATGATGGGTGGCGAGATTGGCGTAAAAACCCGTGCTGGTCAGGGAACCACCTTCTCGTTCATCCTGCCATTTGTCCTGGCAACCCATTTGATATTGGATCAAAGAAAACCACGACCGTCAGAGCTGGCAGGACGGAAACTGCTAATCGTCGAAGACAACGATACTAACAGGGATATTCTGCAAAACCACGCACTGTCTTGGGGTATGTCGGTCGATGCCGTCCCCAGTGCCTTGGCAGCACTGGACTTACTCAGAAATCCGGTTGAGGGTCAGGGTGCTTACGATCTGGCAATCATCGATATGAAAATGGCTGGCATGAATGGCCTCGAATTGTGTCAGCGCATCAAAGCTGATTCGCAATTGGCGCAGATACCGTTAATCATGGCAACTTCTACCTTGTTCAAAGGTGAAGCCGCCGAGGCAAAAAAATCCGGCTTCGCCGCTTACCTCATTAAACCGATACGCAAGGCCGACCTGCATCAATGTATGCTAAGCGTACTAAGTCCAGATTCAGGCTTATCAGCCGACAAGCCAGACGCTGTGTACGCCGCACCAACCTCACTCACCGCACATATTTTGATAGCCGAGGATAACCCAGTCAATCAGGAAGTAGCCCAGTATATGCTACAAAGCTTTGGCTGCTCAGTAGACATTGCCCAAAACGGTCAGGAAGCACTCCAGGCTGTCGAACAAAAGCGGTATGACTTGGTTCTGATGGATTGTATGATGCCTGAAATGGATGGTTACCAAGCGACTGCCGAAATCAGGCGACGACAAAATACGGGTCAGTTACCGCACTTCCCCATCATTGCCCTGACGGCTAACGCGATTGAAGGTGACCGTGAAAAATGCCTGATTGCCGGTATGGACGACTATCTAGCCAAGCCATTTAGAGCTGAATCTCTGCTGCGTATGATCAAAATGTGGGTGAAAGCCTCCTCGATAATATTTACTGATATATCGAAACCGCCCCAAATCAAGACATTGGTCGTCGATAATGTCATATTGGAAAAAGCACCCCACCTAAACCCTAACGCTGATAATGAATTATTGCATCGCATCACGAAACGCTATCTGAGCAACGCGGATGCCTTGATAGAGTCGCTTGTTACAAAAACTCCCGATGCGCCAGAACCGCCCAAAACAACCGAATCGACCATCAATGAAACCGCGCTGGAGACTATTCGCAACCTAGATCCTTCTGGAAGTAATGAATTACTGCAACGAATCCTCACGCTCTATCTGAGCAGTGCTGATAACCTTTTACAATCCCTGGAGCAAGCTTGGGCTATGGGCGAGCTTGCCACGATTCGTTCGGCAACTCACACCTTGAAGTCCAGCAGTAATCAGGTGGGGGCTCACGGACTTGCAGAATTGTGCCGAGAAGTGGAAAATGAGGCAAGAAATCATCGCTACGATGCGTCGGGTAAAGCGCTTGCGCGCATCAAGCAGGAGTTCAATAACGCCCGTATGGTGTTGGATACTTATCTTGAGTAATCCTTACCCATTAATCTAGGAATGCACAAACATGCAAGACCCGTCCCACATTATCATCATTGACGATGATCCTTTAATACGATTGTTGGTCGCTAAGGCACTCCAGGCGACCGGACTGCAAACAACCGAAGCTGCCAGTGGTGAAGAGGGCTTGAAGCTATTTGCGGAACACGGCGCGAACGCAGTCTTGCTAGATGTGATGATGCCAGATGGAATAGACGGCTTTGCTACCTGCATGAAGCTTAGAAAGTTGCCCAATGGCCAACATATACCCGTGTTGATGATGACCGGACTGGAAGACCTTGAGTCCATCAATCGCGCTTTTGAGGCCGGGGCAACCGACTTCATTACCAAACCAATCAATATCCCGCTGTTAGGTCACCGGGTTCGTTATATGCTCAAAGCCAGTCAAACCACTAAAAGTCTACTGGACAGTGAACGACGGCTTCATCGTATGGCATACTTTGATACCCTGACCGAGCTACCCAACCGACAGTTTTTTCGGGAACATTTGCAGCATATGATAGCCTTGGCGCGTCGACAAAATCTGAAACTGGGCATCCTATTTCTGGATCTCGATGGCTTTAAGCGCATCAATGATACCTTGGGGCATCACCTGGGCGATCAGGTTCTGCAAGAGACCGGCAACCGTTTGCGAAAAAGCCTGCGAGCTAGCGATGCACTGATCCGCGTGGGCACAAACCTAGAAGGCGACTCGCTGGCGCGGTTGGGCGGGGATGAGTTCACCGTACTTTTATCGACAATCGAACGTAACGAGGATGCCGCAACCGTTGCCGAACGCATACGTGTTAATCTGGCTCAAGCATACATTTTCGGTGATCACGAACTCCATACCACGACCAGCATCGGTATCGCCATCTTTCCCGATGACGGCGACACCGCAGAGGAATTACTACAAAATGCCGACTTGGCCATGTATTACGCCAAACGCGAGGGCGGCGACAATTACTGGTATTTCTCGAACAAGATGACCGAGCTGGCATTACGCCGTCTTTCCTTGGAAAACCACCTTCGCAAAGCCATTGAACGCGGTGAACTGAAGTTACATTACCAACCGATTCTTGATGTCGCAACAAATAAATTTCTCGGCGTGGAAGCCTTGCTCCGCTGGGACAGCCAAGAACTTGGCCAGATTCCTCTGGATGAATTCATTCCATTGGCGGAGGAGACAGGTCTGATCGTAAGCATTGGCGAATGGGTTCTGCGACAAGCATGTAATCAAGCTGTAAGCTGGATAAACAAGAAGATCTTGCTCACCCGCATGGCTGTAAATGTCTCTGGAATGCAGTTCCTGCACAAAGGCTTCTCCTTGCTGATCGCAAAGATATTGGCCGAAACAGGATTGGATCCTCATGTATTGGAATTGGAGTTAACCGAGAGCGCGTTAATCTCAGATGAGGATAGCGTTCTAAACACCCTGTACGCTCTCAAAAAAATCGGCATCCAATTGGCAATAGACGATTTTGGGATGGGTTACTCCAGTTTTAGTCGACTCAAAAACTTCCCTATTGATCGCCTGAAGATCGACCAGAGTTTTCTTCGTAATATAGAGCAAGATTCAGAAAACGCAGCTATCGCAACCGCTATCATCGCCATGGCTGAGAGCATGAACATGAAAGTTACTGCCGAGGGCGTGGAAACCGATGCCCAACTGGCGTTTCTGAGAAATAAGCGCTGTCATGAATTGCAAGGTTATCTGTTTAGCAAACCTTTAATCTCTGCGCAAATTGAAGAATTTCTGATAAGAGAAAGTTAACCTATCCCCTTCCCTTCAGCACACGCTATGCTGCCCTTGATGGATGTGCTTGTGCTGGAACATTTTTCCACTTACTAATACCAATCCCAATAAGTTCTCATTGAAACCTTCTCCAGAGGGAGAAGGCTGGGATGAGGGGATTCGTATAGCAACTTATTGGGATTGGTATAACTTAACATCCATGTTTTTATTGGTTCTAAGGGTATCTCTAAAAACCCCCAGAACCCTCGCTACGCTCTCCCTCTGGGCATAAGTATCTACACAAGTATCTGCCCCTTCTCCCTCTGGGATGCCTACATCCATGTAGACGTCCCAGAGGGAGAAGGGGTTTTTTGAATTTTTAGAGATTCCCTTAACTTATTCAACAACTTCAACAATGCTCCTGCCTTATCAAAGCATTCCTGATATTCCTCTTCGACATCGGAATCATTAACGATGCCGCCACCCGCCCAGAACCGTATCGTACCTTTGGAATGCACCAAGGTACGAATGGCGATATTGCTGTCCATAGTGCCATCAAAACCCATATAACCGATAGTGCCGCAATAAACCCCGCGCCTGTTAGGTTCCAGTTCCTCGATGACTTCCATGGCACGAATCTTAGGCGCACCCGTAATTGATCCACCTGGAAAACAGCTTTTCAACAAATTCAGCGCATGTTGACCGTCGGCCAAAATACCGGTCACAGTGCTGACCAGATGATGCACAGTGGTATAACTTTCCACCGCAAATAAAGCCGGGACTTTTACCGAGCCTGTTTTGCAAGTTTTGCTCAAGTCGTTACGCAGCAAATCTACAATCATCAGATTTTCTGCCCGATCTTTAGGGCTATTGCGTAGCAAATCGATTTGTTGCCAATCCGAAGCCGGGTAAGCCCTTCTCGGTTTTGTACCCTTGATCGGCTTAGTTTCAACTCGACCATGCTCAAGTTTTAAGAAGCGTTCGGGTGACGAGCTTAATATTTGCACATCGGGGAAGTTAAGATAGGCACTAAACGGCGCAGCATTCATTTCCCGCAACAATTTATATGCAACCCAAGGATCGCCATTGCAATTAGCCACAAAACGCTGACTTAGGTTGACCTGATAACAATCGCCTTCTTTGAGGTAATGTTTGATCTTATCGAACGCACGGCTGTAACTGGCCTTATCCATGTTAGATTTGACCTCGCTAGTGACCTTGAACTGTTTGGTTTGATCTTTAATTGGTAACGCACTAAATAAGCTGATAAGCGACTGCCAATGTTCTTCATTACAGCCTTGTCCGACCAAAAAGCTCTGACGTTGGTGATGATCGACCACCACCGCCCAGTTATAAATGCCAACCGCCATTTCAGGAATATGTTCGGCATCGTCTGCAATGACAGGTAACTTTTCCAGGCGACGAGCCAAATCATAAGAGAAATAACCGACAGCACCGCCGTTAAAAGGCAAATCTTTGAAGCCTTCGAATGAATTAGCAAGTAATTCCTCCTTTACCAAATCGAACGGATCATCACTGGAATCTATCAACGAACCGTTTCGATTGATTTGGGTAATTTCGCCATGCGTGACTAACGTAGTCACTGGTTCTGAGGCAAGAATATCGTATCGACCCTGGTCACTATGGGGATAACCGCTATCGAGAAATACCGCCCAAGGCTGGTTCGCAATAGCGGAAAATAACGTGGCACTATCAGAAAAATAGGGTAACGAAGAAATAAGTTGCTTGTTTGGCACTTTTTAATGTTGGCTAGTACGAAAGTAACTTGATGATAAATAGTTGGTATAATGCCACAAGCATCGAGTTGGTTGTTGAATTTGTCAGGCTTAAAGTGGTGCGCAGAATTACTGCCTGTATTCATCGCATCAAGCACTTCGGTTTTAGAAGCAGATGAAAATTCCATTTTTAACGGTGGCATAGCCAAAAGAAATGACTTGCAAAATAGAGAAGTCCATATCTGGGCTAAACGACACGATGCCCTTCATTTGCAACTGATAGCGTTCGTGTGTTGTTTAGACCATTTTACGGGGCTAGTTGTGGTGAAAATAGAGCAAGGAAGGATCTCAAGCGGGGCATTTTTAAAAACGCCCGAAGTGAAATTACATCCTAACTTGCACGGGAGAACGAAACCGTCTTCTTACAGAGAGCCGTGGTATAAAGCCAAAACCTGCCGAACATAGTTGCGGGTTTCAGGGTAAGGCGGGATGGAATTGTTGTGCCGTATGACTGCATTTTCGCCGGCATTGTAAGCGGCTACAGCGAGACCAAGGTTGTAATTGAACATGCCCAATAAATCTTTTAAGTATCTCGTTCCGCCATCAATATTCTGGATTGGATCGGTTCGGTTAAGCACCCCATAACGCCTGGCGGTACCTGGCATTAGCTGCATCAAGCCAACTGCGCCGGCTGGGGATATGGCACCCGCGTTATAAGCCGACTCTGTTTGGATTACAGCGTGTAACAATCTTTCTTCAACCCCATTCCTAGTAGCGGCATTGGCGATTAAATCAGAATATCTATTCTTTTTTACGCTGCGACTGCTAAAGCGATCACTAAAGCTATGAAATACAGTTGGGAAGTGATTGCTGAGTTCTCTAGTCCTTAACCGGCTCTCACTAATCATCTTCAGACGGTATGGACTCGTCTTGATGATACGTTTATAGAGGAAACTTCTGGGTTCATCTGTGTAGTGAACACGACCATTTGAATCGACTAATTTATAGATGTCAGCTACCGCTAGATTTGATACCAATAAGGTCAATAAAAAAATTGTTTTTTTTATCATGTTATGTCTGCTCTATTAGAATAAATATTCACTAACTTTGAGGCTTTATGCGCCTTGTTTCTAGCTTCAGCGACTGTTTCAGATGAAGCTAGCGCTACGCCCATTCGTCTATTAATCAATGCTTCCGGCTTTCCAAATAGCCTTATTTCGCTATCGGGTATCGCCAAGGCCTCATCCAAACCGGTATAAACAAAATCCTGTGCTTTTATTTCCGAGAGGATTACAGCGCTAGCACCGTGCTTTTGCAAGCTTGTATCTACTGGAAAACCTAATATAGCCCGCACGTGCAATTCAAATTCATTCTGCCTTTGGGTTACAAGTGTAGTCAATCCTGTGTCGTGCGGTCTGGGACTTACCTCACAAAACCAGACATTGTCGCCTTTAATAAACAGCTCAACGCCGAATAAACCGATTCCACCTAAGGCATCCGTTACCTTATACGCGATATCTTGCGCCGTTTTCAATGCCAATTCAGTCATTGCTTGCGGTTGCCAGCTTTCACGGTAATCGCCGTTTTCCTGGACGTGACCTATGGGTTCGCAGAAATAAGTTTGGACATTACCTTCACTATTTGCAGCCCTTACCGTCAACAGGGTGATTTCAAAGTCAAAATCCACTTTAGCTTCAACGATAACTTTTCCGGTGTTAACCCTGCCACTGACTTTAGCATAATTCCACGCTTGTTCAAGTTGCTCGGCACTTTTAACCATGGTTTGACCTTTGCCCGAAGACGACATGGTGGGTTTAACGAAACAGGGATAACCGATTCCGCCATCAACGGCGGCTTTTAATTGCCCAAAACTTTCGGCAAATGCGTATTTTGAGGTCGGTATTTGTAGCGTTTCGGCAACCAAGGTACGGATACCTTCGCGGTTCATGGTAAGTTGGATTGCCCTGGCGTTAGGTATTACGCGACAAAGACCTTCAGCTTCGATCTCAACCAAAGCATCAGTTGCTATCGCTTCTATTTCAGGAATGATAAGGTCTGGACATTCTAAATCAATGATTTTACGCAATTCTTCCGCATCGGTCATCGTGATAACATGGCTGCGATGGGCAACTTGTTGGGCGGGTGCATTGGGGTAGCGGTCTACGGCGATGACTTCCACTCCGTAGCGTTGCAAGCAGATAGCAATTTCCTTACCCAGCTCACCAGAGCCAAGCAACATCGCTTTGGTTGCGCTATTAGTTAACGCACTACCTAACTTCATCTTGACGCATCTACTTGATTATCAAAATAACTATCAATATCTTCTTTAGAAAAACCAATTTTCTTGGCTACCCGATCAGCATGGCTGACTCTGGAAATACCCGAAATTAAGCGATACGTCGGTGCGTCATTGGCAAACTCAACCTGTTGAGCAACACCCGTGCCTACTTTGGCAAATTGATCGACTAATTGATGGTTATGGGTAATTAGGATAGTGCTGTTGCCTTTCCTAAAAAATCCGTTAAGTACATTTGATGATGCTTCCATTTTTTCTTCAAAAGTCGTGCCTTCAGAAAGCTCGTCCAATACCACCAAACTTTTTGCCGATGATGCTAAAAAGATGTCTTTGGTGCGTTTTAATTCGGTACCAAAGCGCCCTTCCCCATCGTCCAGATGGCTAATTTCCGGCACTTGGTAAAATACTCGATCAGCAACTGTTAATGTTGCTGACTTTGCAGGCACATAGCCGCCAATTTGCGCCAGCACTTGAATTTGCGTCACTGTCTTACAAAATGCAGTCTTGCCGCCGCTATTTGGTCCGGTTAGCAACACCAGCTTGTCATCATCCAACACAAAATCATTTCCTACGTATGCTGAGTTTTCTTTTCCTAAGACGGGATTGACTGCCGAGGTGAGGTTAATGCGATGGTGTTTGGCTTCTTCAAGTGTCGGCAAAACCGTATTATGGGTGAAATTATCGGCAAATTTCATAAACGACAACAATTCGTCGATTTGCCCTAAAACATCCAACAATTCGGCTACCGGTTCGGCTTTTTTATATTCATTTCTTAACGGGATAATGCAATTATCTCGGTCGTAACCGCCAACTATTGGAAAATACAATAATAATAATGGGCCAAGAAACACGGCAACAGTACGCATGGAAGGTGTGATACTGACGGGTGAAAACATCGAAATAAGCCAGAGCAAACCAAATATCGATGCCAGCAAGACAGGTTTGAAAATTTGCGGCTTAAATATAACCGGAACGGGAAATTTGGAATCACCACGTTCTTCCTTGGTGGTGATCTTGCCTTCTACAAAATAAACCGGGCCTTCCATCAAGTCGTAGTAACGAGATTCTGAGAATACTTTTACTTTATTAAAAAGCTCAGTTAGATACTTTCCTTTAGGCTTTTCAGCCGCCTGCATACTGCTAACGAAATCCTGAATAAAGCGAACACCGCTTTTGTATTGCTTATAACCGTAGCCTTCGATTTCATTTTTAGCTCGGGCTTGTGAAAACGCCCCTAAAAATTCACCAAACAATAATAAATGCAGGTTTTTTTCATTGGTTGCCGCACTTGTCACCATTTCTTCTAACTGATCTTTCAGTTTCTGGTTTTTTCTTAGCTCTGTGACCGCCTCTTGTTTTGCCTTGATTGCCTTAATGTCACTTAATGGCTGGCACAAAGATCGATACAATACCGCTTGTCCCACAGTAGTTGAAGCATGATTGACTGCTTCAAAAACCTTGTCAATTTCAATGGTGTTAAATGCAGTTGCATCAATAACGCCCTCGCCCATTGGTAACGGCTGGCTGGATTTGATAGTAGGCCAATCTTCATCCTGCCAACTGTGTAATATGGTTTCTTGCATATGACGACCTTAAAATAGACAGAAACGGGTTATTTAGTAAACTAACGATAGCTTTTTAAAGCCACTCATCAAGCAGCTTAGCGACTAATTAAAGTTAAAAACTCGGAACGGGTACTGATTTCCTTACGAAAAGCACCAGTCATAACAGAAGTTGTCATCACTGAGTTTTGCTTTTCAACACCGCGCATCATCATGCATAAATGCTTAGCTTCAATCACAACGGCAACGCCTCTAGCGCCCGTCGCATGCATAATCGCATCGGCAATTTGTTTGGTCAGCCTTTCCTGAATTTGCAAACGCCTGGCGTACATATCAATTACGCGAGCGACCTTAGACAAGCCTATGACTTTGCCCATCGGTAAGTAACCAACATGGCATTTGCCAATAAAAGGTAGCAGATGATGTTCGCACAAAGAATACAATTCGATGTCTTTGACGATAACCATATCCTCAGAATCTGCAGTAAAAATCGCATCATTCAGGACTTCTTCCAGCGTTTTCTCATAGCCATTATTGAGGAATTTGAATGCCTTAGCCGCACGTTTTGGCGTGTCAAGCAAGCCTTCACGGCCTAGATCCTCACCTATTGCTGCGATAATTTTTGAAAACTGTTCTTCCATTGTGCGCTGCTCTCATAAATGTAGTTTTGGAAGTATACCTCAATGAACCGTAAAAGCTAACGCATCACGTACCACATTGATACCCGCATTTGCGCCCGTCGCATTCTCACTTAAGTGTCGCCGCCACCACCTCGCGCCCGGTTGACCATGAAAAAGCCCTAAGACGTGGCGGGTGATGCTATTTAAGCGAACGCCCTGTGCTAATTGTTCTTCAATGTAGGGCATCAATAAGACCATGATTTCATGGCGTGATTTTGACCGCACAGATGTGTTGAAAATGCGATTATCAACGTCGGCTAACAGATAAGGATTCTGATAAGCCTCACGCCCTACCATCACACCGTCAAGACGCTGTAACAGACTTTCGGTCTGATCCAAATTTATAACGCCACCATTTAAAATGATATCGAGCTGAGGAAATTCCGCTTTTAGTTGATAAACCTCATCGTATTTTAACGGAGGAATCTCCCGATTTTGCTTAGGAGACAAGCCCTTTAACAACGCTTTTCTGGCATGAATAATAAACGTCTTACAACCTGCGCTGGCAACCTTCTCAGTAAACAATGCCAATTCTTCGTAAGAATCCCTATCATCAACACCAATTCTCGATTTAACCGTCACCGGAATCGAAACCACCGCACACATTGCAGCGACACAGTCTGCCACAAGTTCGGGCTCTAACATCAAACAAGCACCAAATCGACCATTTTGGACGCGATCACTGGGGCATCCGACATTCAAATTAACCTCATCATAGCCATAATCCTCAACCATTTTTGCACACAGCGCCAATTCAGGAGGGTTACTGCCACCCAATTGAAATGCTAATGGGTGCTCTTCATTATTGAATTGCAAAAACCGATGGTGGTCACCGTGTATCAAAGCCCCCGTTGTTACCATTTCGGTATATAACAATGCATGCTGAGAAATAAGGCGATGAAAAAATCGGCAATGCCGATCAGTCCAATCCATCATGGGAGCCACGCAGAACCTGTGTGATGTAATGCCGCTATTTTCATGGATATTGCTGGGATAATTCATGAACATTTATTAAAATTTTAGGTTGTTTTTTGCACTATACCGCACTATATACGCACGATGAATTTCATCGTGCGGTTAAGTGGGGGTGCGATAATGTCAAAGCCGACCAGAATAAAAAACAAAAATGGATTGGTATCTTACCGAATATTTGTGCGAAAAACGATTGATGGAAATGAAGTTAGGGAGAGCAAGACATTTTCAAAAAAAGAACTAGCGCAACAATGGCACGATAAACGCTTTCAGGAGTTTGAGTATGAGTCCATTCATGGCAGAGCATTGGAAGATACGATTGGCGAGATTATTACCCGGTATCAGGATCAATATGCCAACAGTTATGGTCGTTCTAAAAATTATGATATAGCAAGGTTATTGCGGTATCCAATAGCTCAAATACAGTGTTCTAAATTATCTCCAAAACATATTATTGCCCATTGCGTAGAAAGGAACAAAAGCGCAAAACCACAGACTGTTTTGAATGATGTCATATGGCTTCGGATAATACTTAGGACTACTTGATTACCCATGAAACTCAGCCATCTTCAGCAACCGCATGGGCATAGGGGGGCGTTCTGGCTGCAACGTAACATAGTCGGGGCAGCATATCATCAAGAACGGACCGTCGATTGAAGCGATAACAAAACTCTGCCAAATGGCGTGGGAGGTGTTTGTGGTTAATAGCCTGGTATGCGCCGTTAATCGACCTTTTAACATTGCTTATCATGGTGTTGACCCAAGTGAAGGCTTCCAGAGAAACAGATTCAGGGCCGCCACCGGTGACGATGCCGGTGTGCTGGCATCCTGCCTCGGTGACAGCGGCAAAGCAGGCCAGTCCATCCGAGACCACGAGGCTATCGGCGCCAAGATGGGACTTGGCCCACTTCGCAATCTATTTGCGAGCGGAACCCGCTGACTACATTCATAGCCATGGCAATTGGACGCCCCTTTTCGTTGGCTGACACAGCGGCCACAAAGGGTGTTTTGTTGGAAAAGCCCCGCCCCCGTTTACCGCCCCGTTGTTCACCGCCCCAATACACGTCATCCAACTGGATGACGCCGGAAAGTGGCTTGCTGTCATCGCCTTCCTTCATTGCCTGCATCAACTTCTGTTTGATGCTCCAGTTCTGTTTGATGCTCCAGGCGGTGTTGTAGGAAACACCCAATTGGCGGCGTAGCGACAGCGCCGAGAGTCCGGTTTTGGCCTGTGTAATCAAGTGGACGGCAAGAAACCAGGTGGTCAACGGAAGTTTAGTGGCTGAAAAAATAGTGCCGCTAATGAAGGAGTGTTGATGATGACAGCGATTACACTGATAAACCGCCCGCGTTTTCAGGGTGCAGTAGCTAGACCCACCGCATCCAGGGCAAACATAACCTTGAGGCCAGCGCCACTGAAAAAGGGTTTTTCGGCATTGCCCTTCTGTCCCATAATGCGTCATGAACTCACTCAGGCTAAAGCCTTTTTGAAATTGGACTTTGTTTTGCATGATGTTACCCTCATTGATGTGCCAGTGTTGTCAGTATGGACAGTTTGTAACGTTGGCTGTTCATTGTGGGTAATCAGGAATGCTTATAAATTGGACTGTTACGAAGACCTCAGCAGTGATTATATGTCGGTAAGCGATCATGGCTTCGTGGTAAACATCAATTTCACGCTAGATCAGGCAAGCAAGTACCAAAGCATTACGATACACGGTGTCAAAGAGCGCCTGTACCACGATGTCCACGGACTCTGTGAGGTTGATGAGGAAGAACCTACGTTTTTCTCTGTTTACCTGCGCGACCATGAGGGCCTAAGTCACTGCTTCGGTGACTGTGGCAAACTAAAATTACCCGTATTGCGCCAATTAGCAGAATCGTTGGCAAATGAACACGGTTGGTCTTATATCGACTGCACTACCCAAAATCACCCCTAAAGGGGAACAATACCCCTAACCTGAACATCATTGCTAAGGCAGTGATGTTTGGGCTTCCTTCCGAATAACTCTGTCTCTCTCCAAATCCTACCTATACTAAATTTAGCATTATTCGTAAAACTATGTTAAAAAACAGTCGTTTTCTGAAAAAGAACATATTGGGAAGATTATGTTTACACGAATTTTTTTAGCGCGTAAGTGCTAAAATCTCAATCAACATTTCTACTGTCAACTAAGGTTAATAAATAACTTATCGGATACCGTAATAATAATAATTTTCAGATGCCCTTAAACGAACCCGATACCTGTCGCCTATATGTCACACCTAAACTGCAAACTGCTGGTTGGGATAACTTACCGTATCTACTTGGTGAACAGCGGTCATTTACGAACGGGCGTATCATTGTTACTGGCGGCAAGGTTCGCAGAGGGCGAACGCGCAACAACTGGTGTGCAGCAAGCACGCATTTATGCCGAAATGCTTGGCCTCAACTTCGCCTATGCGACCAATGGCCATACTATCATTGAAATCGACTACCTAACTGGCCAAGAAACCGAAATTGACCAATTTCCTAAGCCAGAGGAAATTTGGCAACGCCTTACCGCTGCCAATACATTTACCGAAACAACAGCCAAAACATGGATTGAACCATTTAATTTAACATCTGGTAAAACACCACGTTATTATCAACACATTGCTATTAATCGGGTAGTCGAATCCATCCTGTCTGGAAAACATCGGGTACTGATAACAATGGCAACCGGTACAGGAAAAACCTTCGTCGCCTTCCAAATTTGCTGGAAACTCTGGAAAAGCCGATGGAATCGGTCAGGAGAGTTTCGTCGCCCTAAAATTTTATATCTCGCTGACCGAAATATTCTGGTCGATGACCCAATGGCAAAGATGTTAGCCCCTTTCGAGGATGTTCGGCATAAGATAAGTTCGTCTGATGTCAGCCAAGGCCGTGACATGTATTTCAGCATTTATCAGTCTCTTTCCAGCCCGGCAACCGATGTGTTCAAGGAGTATCCAGCCGATTTCTTCGATATTATCATTATTGACGAATGCCACCGGGGCAGCAGCCGAGAAGATAACAGTTGGCGAGCAATCCTGACCTATTTTTCACCAGCCGTGCAATTAGGCATGACAGCAACTCCGCTAAGGGATGAAAGCAGGGATACCTATAACTATTTTGGCAACCCTATTTATACATATTCTCTAAGGCGGCATCGAGGATGGTTTTCTCGCCCCTTACCGTGTCCATAGAGTTATTACCGATGTAGATGCCCTCGGTTGGCGACCATCTAAAGATGAATTGGATCGTTATGGTCGCCCAATTCCCGATGATGAATACCAACCCAAGGATTTTGAAAAAGCAGTTGCGCTCCGTGCGCGAACCAAAGCTATCACCAAACATTTAAGCAATTTTTTGAAAGCCTCTGATCGCTTCGCAAAAACGTTGGTGTTCTGTGTAGACCAGGAACATACCGCCGAAATGCGGCACGAGTTGGGCAACTTAAACCAAGAATTGCGGAAAACATACCCTGATTATGTGTGCAGGGCCACCAGTGACGAAGGGGATATAGGGAAAAACCATTTATCTAAATTTCAAGACGTGGATTTGCCGACGCCAGCCATTCTGACAACTTCGCAATTGCTAACCACTGGAGTTGATGCCGAAATGGTCAAGAATGTGGTGCTTGCCCGCGTTGTCGGCTCGCTTGCCGAATTCAAACAGATCATCGGACGTGGCACACGGCTCAATGTTGATTACGGCAAGGAATATTTCAATATCATCGACTACACCGGTACGGCGACAATTCATTTTGCCGATAAGGATTTTGACGGTGAGCCGGAATACAAGGTAATCCCGCCGCTACCGTTTTAGAGTTGTAGACAGCTTTTGCTTTAGCCAGCCATTTTCGGAAAAACACCTGATGCACACGAGAAGCTGTCCCCTCCGGCGCAAGCCCTCCCGCCACCGTACCGCCGTTTTCAGTCGTTGCCTGTTGTACTCTGGTTTCTGTATCTGCCATCTTCAATCCTTGTTAGGTGAGTGGGTAACTTGCGCTAGACAGAATAGTTAAGGCCGCCGTTGATCTGCCCCTTTAGCTGACAGCGCAAAGCGCTTGGTCGGCAGGTTTGCCCATTCGCTTGTTAACTTCAGCCCTGAACCCTAACGTGAACCGCCTTAAGATCGCTTCCGAAAATATGGGGAAAAATGCGTTAAACGATACCTTTGTACATAACAAAAATTCAATAAATGTTGCATTGGTTGTATTTTTGTCATTTCGACCATCGGGAGAAATCTTAAATTTCAGTAACTTAATATTTCTTTCTAGCATTTGAAATGACACTCAATGCGTTTGGTCATGTCCAGAGAAATAACAACACTTAACGCGCAAGTTAATTACTTGTGAATGATAAACTTTTCCGCCAATAAGTCTAGCTTATTTGTTAGGGTTGTTGGAGTGTCCACTATGGCTATTGTTTTTCGGTGGGTTCAATTACTTCCTTGCCATTATCCAAGTTTGAATGCGCCTCCAACAGGGTTGGCTTAGCCTTAATCTATCAATCAATAGTGAAATAATTTCACCTAGCCACATACCGCCATCAGCATGGCCTTGCCTTGCTTACGCGGCTCGCCTTGCTTCCCACTCTTCGTTACTGGTGATATTATCAATTTGCCAAGGCAAAAGTGTTTCGATGCCGGTTAAAGTTCGCGCTTTGGGCAGTTGCCTGAATACGTGGCATAGGTATTGGTAGGGTTCTAAGCCGTTCAACTTGGCGGTTTCAATCAGACTGTACAGATTGGCGCTGGCTTTTGCGCCATTTTCGGTGTCTGAGAAAATCCAGTTGTTCCTGCCAATGACAAACGGCCTGATCGCCCGCTCCACCGCATTGTTGTCAATGGCTAATCTGCCGTCTTCACAATACACGATGAGTGTCGGCCATTGTCTCGACATATAAGTGAGGGCATTACCCGCTAAGCTGCTCGGCGTAACTTGGGCTAAAGCGCGGTCAAGCCAAGTTTTCATAGCCTTAAGTATTGGCATTGACTGTGCTTGCCGGTGTTTTTGCTTTTGTTTCGGCGGCAAGTGTTTGATGTCGGCTTCGATCCGATACAGTTGCTGGATCATTTGCAAGGCTTGGTGCGCCAGACTGTTTGGATTAGATGGTTTCTTGTCCTGTGCTTTTAAGGCTTCGTCGAACTTTCTCCTGACATGCGCCCAACAGCCAAGATGTCGTAATTTCTGCTTTGCACAAACATTGGCATACGCAGTATAGCCATCGGTTTACAGAAAGCCCTGATAGCCTTCGAGCAATTGTTGGGCAACGGTTTGGCTGCGGGACGGCGAGTAGGTGAACAGGATAACCGGGCTTTCAGGCGGCCCGCCCTTCTGCACCCACATATAGGATTGTGTTGTCGCTTGTTTGCCGGGTTCTTTCAACACCTGGACGCGGGTTTCGTCGATCTGTTGGATAGGATAGCTGTTAATCTGCTCTTGCAGGAGATTAATCAAAGGTTGGCAGCTCCCCGCAGCGGATTATCCAGTTTGCCAAGGTCGCCCTGGCAAATTGACACCGATCCGGTCAAATTGTCTGCTTTGCCGGTACAGCGGCAGGCCATCCAGGAACTTACCGACAGCAATAAAGGCTAAAAGGTTCGGTGAGGCGTTGCTTTTGGGAATGGGCTGGGGCGGCATGGGAGCAATTTTGACACTATCACCACAGCATAGGCAGGCGTATTTCTTGCGGATATGCATTAAAACTTGAATCTTGGCGGGAATAATGTCCAGTTGCTCACTGATTTCAGTGCCGATTTCTTGTAAGGCGTGACCTTTGGGGCAGCGTTTCTGATCGGCAGGAAGGCCATGAATAATCTCAATCCGGGGTAATTCTGCTGGTAAAATTTTGCGGCCAGGCTTGTTAACCGTTGTTTGGCCGGGATTGCTCTGCTCAATAGCCAAGGGTTGCTGTTCATTCTCGGCTAATTCGTTCTCAGCGCAGGTGCCTTCTTCAACAAATGCTTCGGCTTCGTTGAACAGGTCTGCTTGTTCGGCAGTGTATTTCTCTGAATTGGCGCCAAAGCGTTTGTGAATTAACAACCGGATTTGTTCTTGCAGATGGGATTTTTGGGTTTTGAGATGCTGGTTTTCGCTTAGCAACTGACGTACCAGTGCCTGTAAACTTTCAATGTTTATAGGTAGGTCAAGTGCTTGTTCCATAGGTTTAATTATACCATATTGACAAGCGTTAAACGATTGAAAAGACATCAAAAACATTATAAAACCGAACTAAATCTCAACGTTTGGTGCGGCTTCATCCGGTTAATGTCAAACCCTGCCAACAACCATTCCAATTGCTGGATAGTCAAGGAGACGACACCTGTATTATTTGCTTTTGGCCAAACGAAATGGTCTTTCTCCAACCGCTTTTGCCATAACCAAAAACCGTTGCGTTCCCAGTATAAGACTTTGATGGCATTTGATCGGCGATTGCTGAACACGAATACCGCTTCGGCGAAGGGATCGAGCTTCAGTTGTGCCTCGACCAGCACCGCCAGACTACCCATGCCCTTGCGAAAATCGACCGGCTTAGCGCAGATGTACACTGCCGCCTGCGGATCGGCAAAGCGCATCATAGGCGAATACAAGCCAGCATTTCCAACAAATCGGCAAAACTGCTCGGCTTGATCCCAGTAATCTCGCAGTCAATGCCATTGGGCAGACGAAAACGTAATGAGGTTATTCCATCGTCAGTCTTATCAGAAATAGGTACGTCAGGTGATTTAATGGCAACGCGGTGAAATACGGTGGGCGCTGGTTCTGGCTTTGCCAGACCGCGTTGCTTCAACCTAGCGTGCCAGCCATAAAAGGTATTCTCCAACAAACCTTGGCTGCGCGCATAACCCGCCAGGCTAAAACCGGACTGTTGCCAACGATGATAGTGGTCAAGCCAATACTGCTCCTGTTCGGTTAGGGATTTGTTATCAGTTTTGTCATGTTCTGACGACGTTTCGGACATAACCGTAACCTCATATTCAAAATGAAGTTACTTTGACACAATTTTAACGGCTAGGAATAGATGCAGTTAATCGAGCGCTTACAGTGATCAGTCAATAATTATCATTTTATCCCTTCTCCAAAGGGCATAGGTATCTACACAACTTTTCGGCGTAATAAAAACAACGAGTTGAAAAAGCAACGGACTCCCTCTCCTGCTGGAGGGTTGGAGTGAGGAGAATAAAATCAACTGTTTATATCCCCCTCATCCCGACCTTCTCCCTCAAGGGAGAAGGGGCAGATACTTGTGTAGATACTTATGCCAAAGGGAGAAGGTCAGGATGAGGGGAGTTCAAATTACAGCTTATTGAGATGGGTATAACTTTTCAAATGTAGGGAGTTTCAATCCTCGCTCTCGGTGGGGGAGGGCTAGGGCGAGAGGGTGCTGTGCTTTATCCTACCACCCAACTTTTTTTCTAAGAGAGCAAGGGATTTTTGAATTTTTAGAGGTTTCGAATGTTATTGATAACTGCTATTATTTGGCTGATATTTGATATCCATTCGCTTAAACCTATGAGACAGCATTTTAAAGCCTTCGCATGAATTCTATAGCTGTAGTTTTTATATTGCTTAATGGTGTTATATTGTTAACAACTCCCCGGAGGTGGGCTGCTTTGCCTCTATTGGTTGGCGCTTGTTACATGACACTTGGGGATATTGTTACGTTTGGACCGTTTCATCTTCCCTCTCTCCGGATATTGATAGTTGTTGGTCTCCTGCGGCTGGTCATACGCGGTGAGCGTTTGGAGGGTCGGATGACCAGCCTCGACCAGCTGATGGTGGTATGGGCCACCTGGGCGTTGATTAGCAGTTTATTCCACAAAGACATTTTTGGAGTTTTAGTCAATCGGCTCGGCCTAGTTTATAATGCGTGCGGTATTTTTTTCTTGCTTCGTGTTTTCTGTCAATCGCAGGATGATGTAGTCAGATTGTGCCGCATGACGGCATTCGTGTTGATTCCACTTTCCATTGAAATGCTCGCTGAGAAAATGACTGGTCACAATTTTTTTTCTGCATTGGGTGGTGTGCCTGAAATTCCAGATATTCGCGATGGCAAGATACGTGCCCAAGGGCCGTTTGCTCATTCGATTCTCGCAGGGACGGTCGGTGCTGTATGCCTACCGTTAATGATTAGTCTTTGGGATCGGTATAGAAAAACTGCAGTTGCAGCAATTGGCGCATGTTTGGCGATGATTTTTGCGTCTGCCTCAAGTGGTCCAATCATGAGCGCCTCATTCGCCATTGTTGCATTGTTTATGTGGAGTTTACGCGATCACATGCGACTTATCCGATGGACTGTATTGCTGGGTTATATAGGGCTGGATATTGTGATGAAGGCACCTGCATACTATCTAATAGCACGCATTGATCTGACGGGCAGCAGCACCAGTTGGCATCGGGCGGCGCTAATTGAATCTGCCTTAGCGCATATTTCTGAATGGTGGTTGGTGGGTACTGATTTCACGCGTCACTGGATGGCTTACGGTGTCGCTTGGAGCGGAGATCATATTGATATTACAAATCATTACCTTCGTATGGGAGTAGATGGTGGATTACCTTTAATGTTTCTGTTCATCGCTATCCTGGCCAAAGGATTTTCCTTTGTTGGGCAGAAGTTACGGCAAGTGGATGGCTTATCCGCTGTCTCACCATTTATGATATGGACACTTGGGGCATCACTCTTCTCACACACTGCCTCATTCATATCGGTCTCTTATTTCGACCAGTCATTTGTGTTTCTTTATTTAACTCTTGCAGCTATTAGCTCCGGTTCTTTACAAACGACACTATTGCCCGTCAGCAAAGACTTGCGACCCAAACGTGACTACTTTAGTACTAACAGACCTAAAATGGTCAGTTAATGGATTGATGACAACCCAGGCGAGCTATACAAGAGGAAACTTCTAAAAATTCAAAAATGTTCCTTTTCCCTTTGGAAGAATATTTAACTTATTGATTTTATTATCCTAACAAAACCCTCTTCAGCAGTAGAGGGATCATGGCGACTTCTCAGTCCATTGTTTTTATTGATATGAAAAGTTATGTGGATACTTTACGCCCAAAGGAGGGTAGTGATAGCTTTACTTGAGGAAGATATCTTATATGCCAAAAATCCAAAGCTTACTGTTCTGCAATAACAGTTTCTAGTGCTCTTTCAAACAGACAAGCCGACTCCTCCATATCAAATTGTTGTGCTGTTGCATAGGCTTCTTGTGATAGCTTAGTCCATTCATTGGTGGGTAACTTGAGAATATGATGGATTTCGAGTGCGAGTCCCTCAGGATCTTCATGAGGTGCCAGCCGAAGTCCACCTCGCTCGGCCAACAGCGGGGCAATCCCCGTAGGGGTAGATACAATAGGGGTACGGCATGCCATAGCCTCAAGCATCGGTAGACCGAATCCTTCGCTACGGCTTGCGCATACCCACACATCGCATTGTGAATAGATGTCAGGAATTTTATTCTGAGCTGGAAGCACTTGGTACTCAGTCCATTTTGGCAGGGAGGGTCCTTTCTTCAAGCCCCTTTTCCACGAGTTACCGAAGGCGATGAGCCGTAAATCGGGAATTTCCTTTCTAAGTAACTCAAAGGCCTCGATGGCAATGTCCGAACCTTTGAAGCCTACATGGGAGAATACGAAGCCAACGGTTGGCCGAATGCACTTCTGCCGGGGCGGCGCACTAAAGTCTTGCGTATTCACGCCATTTGGTACGTAAATAGCCGAAGTGTCGCCGAACTCGTGTTCGGCAATTTCCTTCAACCACGGCGCTACAACGATTTTACGCATAGGATAAGTCCAAGTCTGCCTGACCTCATCCTCGTTAGAGTGGATAAATACCACCTCGAAATGTTGAAGAAGGTAGGCTTTTGCTCCTTTTGTAGGTGAGAGTGCCAACACTTCTTGGGCAGTTTTCCAATAGGTGGCGATGACCACATCAGCATCGGGGATATCCGCGTCGGTGACAGTGCGGTCTTCGGAGAGATAAATTTGCGGGACACTGAGTGCGTCGAGATGAGAGCGGGCATGGTCCCATCGAGCCGTACTGGAAATATTCGATAGTGCCGATGATATACGGTCACGTAGTGTCAGTGTCTGTGGTCGATGGACTGCAACTACGTCGTGTCCCCTCTGCATTAGTCGATGCGCGTATGTCGCAACTACGCGGCATCCACCGCCCCAATCCGCATAATTTAGGATAAATGTGATTTTCACAGCTCCTCACCGACTCTTAAAAACTCACCGTACGTTGCAGTCCTAAGCACTCGGGCGTGGTTGCTCAGGCTTATATCTGGATGAAAGCGCACAGCGGATTCGCTTATTAAACGCTGCCGTCCTTCAAGCCAAGTTTCACGATTAGTAATTAACGAACTTATAGCTGCGATAAGTGTTTCTCGGTTGACTTGACGTGCATAACTCGCCTCGCGCATTGTTTCCCAGTTCACCCGAAGTGGGTCACCGAGCGGGTTTGGGATCACATATCCACGTTCATTACTATCGCCAACTTGCTCACGAGCCCCACCAACTTCGCTAAGTACGACTGGGATTCCTGCGTATAGAGCCTCCATTGACGCTAGTGACCAGCCTTCGAAAAATGAGTTGAGTACGAAGCCGTCAGAAGCCGCTAACAACTGTGCAGGATTAGGCATATGGTCACGTAGATGTATGCGATCTTTGCAAGCTAGGCTTTTACGCAGCCTTAATAGTTGGGAAAAATACATCGGGTCATCGGGGCGACCGGCGATAACCAAGTGAGCTTCGGGATGTAGCGCAACGACATCCGCGAAGGCTGCAACTAGTCCGTACGTATTCTTTTGTAAGCAGTGGCGAGCCAATGATACAAACAGGTACTCATCTTGAATGCCCAGGTGCGAACGAAAGCTGTTCCGATCACAGGGAATGCGTCGTTCAGCATCCACACTGTTTGGAATTGTCACGATCCGCTCTGGGGGAAAGGCGGGATTGCCGTTGAGATATTGTTGGCGAACCAATTCACTGACGGCAACGATCCCTGTGAGTCGCTGGCTGCGCTCATTTTCTATCGCCCAGTCTGCGCCGAAGTGTGAATGCATGCCATGCAGCGTGTCAAAATATGGGATGGATAATCTGGTAGCAGCATCAAGAACCCAAGAAGGTGCGCCGTGAGCACTAATCACGTCTGGTCGCCAAGCTTCTAACCAGGGCATCCCCCTATCAGGGTCTAGCTCAACCGCTTCGACTCCGTATTCCAGCAACAATCGACCGAGTCGACCACTAGGTGTTCCATCAGGTGAACCCTCCATAGAGGCGTGCAACACCGCAGTCTGGATATTATAGCGGAGAAGGCCGCGTGCAAGGAAGACAACAACTTCGTCCATGCCTCCGGCATCTAAAGCGGAGGTTACGAGCAGACATTTCAGGCTCTTTTGAGGCTTCTTCGCCAAGGTGAGACTATCTGATGGATTCTTGACCGGAGGCAGAGAAATGATGCTCGCTTCTAAATTCTGTGGTGCCATTATGCTTATTTCAGCGGCATCCTTCATCTCGCGTCCGGCAATCAAGGGTTGTGACCAATCTGCAACGTCTTGAAAATCGGCTTTGTTTTCGACCAATTTTAGCAGCAGTAGACGCAATGGAGTGAGAATCACTGTAGGCAAGCGAATATTAAATCGTTGCGCTGTGAACGCGAGTGTTTTAAATATATTGCCAACCGTTTGTCGTATCATAACGCCCTTTCTCCAGTAGGCATGGATTAACCTCTTCGATATAAGTGTAATCTAAGCAACTCATGCCACCTCTGGAAATGTTGAACCAATTGGCCAGTGATGCCAAATCCGCGGTTAATCAATTTTCCAGTTCTACCCATAAGAGCGATCAAGAGTAGACGCCACGCTAGAAATCGATAAGGATCATGCTTCACGGCACACCAAGCGTACCGTAGGGCTGTTGCAAAGTCGCCGACTGCTTTCGACACAAAAGCAGTATGGCATAAGACTGTCCCCACATCATCATTCGATATAGATGGCGAGTTTGGTTTGCGCGCCTCAACATGCCATTGACTCAAGCTAATGTCCATGTCTGTCATTGTACATGTCGATGTAGGAATAAGTTTAGGGTTGTGCGTTAGAAGATCGGTTGTTTGGTACAGAGTCGTCAGGCGATCCAGCCAGCCGTTACCAACGTGATCTACCAACAATCGTTTCCGCAGAGTATCTCCAAATGCTGCTCGTTGTTCGGGTTCGCGGATCAATGCTTCCACACGCTTTATATATTCCAACTCATTTTTTGTATTGGGGAGTATATCTGTTAGAGCATCATCGTTAGCCACAAGCATGGGAAACAGCGGAGCGTACGCGGGAACAACCGGAAGGCCGCTTAATGCAGCTTCTAATAGTGCTGTCTGCGACCCAAAGGGAAAGCTCTCAAGATAAATATCCGCAGCCGAACGATATATTGAAGGATCGTCTATACTTCCCATGAAATGCAAACGATCGTGTAACGCACAATTTAAGAAAGGTGTTATCCCTACAGTTGATTCACCTACTACATACAGATGAGCATCCTGCTGACGATCAAGTAGTTTGTTAGCAGTCATCACGAAATCATAGACACCATATGGGCGATATTTTTCTGCTCGTCCGATGCTCAACAACATAATTTGATCTTCTTTAATCCCCAGTATGCGCCTAGCATCGCCCCGTGACATATTGTTTTTTGATTCCAATAGAGGAATAGGAATAACTTCAATGCAGGACGCAAATCTCCTTTCTGCAGTAAGTTCTGCGCCTAGCGTTCGCAAGTTGACGACCAAGTCTGCTACCGAACTGCCAAGCCAAAATAGATGGTCGCAATGGTCTATCAACACCACTGGTGGACATTCATGTGTTGCGAATGCAACCATCGAAATTACATCAGGACCAATTAAGTGCCATACAATCAAATCAGCGGTATTTCTCGCTAACGCACGCAATAATTGCGCTTTTTCATAACAGTTGCTAGGTGGTAGTGCCACTAAGCTACCGCCGCTGTTTTGAATTATCTCATAGTATTGTTTTGGTATCTCACCCACTTGGTCTATCAGTGCTAATGAATGGCATGAGGTACGGTCATTGTATATCCACTGGTATAACAATTGCCTATGTCCTCCCATTGAGAGTCCTGGGGTTACATGCAGAATTCGGCGACGTCCAGACATACGAATGCTTGGGAGCTTAAAGCTCTCTAATTCGGGACTATGTGCATCTAAATCTATTCCAATATTGAATGCCACATTCTCAATCGCTCCATCCGCGAATCGACCCGTGTGATAATATCCTGCAAACCACGCAGCCTTCTGCACCGAACTAAGCACTGTTTCCTGTTCTTTTTGGGGATTCATTGCCTGGATCTTCCTGACAAGCCATTCATAAGACGTACTGTTTGCCAATAGGAAAGATTTATTCATCGCTAGAGAAGTGTTTGTCGCCTCTTGTGACGAAAGTGGAGGTGGTATACTCATCAGGGATTTGATACGTTCAATTTGAATCTTAAGAAACTTAGTGCTAGACCTAAGATAGAGAAAACGGGGAATTCCATTTTATTCTTCGATCAAGAAGGAATGCGTGATTTGAGCTGAAAATAGCGTGTATGTCATATGGCTTGAGAGATGTTTATTTTTATGATTTGTTGTTTTTCAGTTCAATACATCCAGCTTGTTTCTGGATGGAAGTTATTAACACTCAAAAAATCGCCCCAAATAATGAGGCAAAATAATCAAGACCTGCCGACCAACCATAAGTCTTTTTATGCCAGTCAACCCACATAAAAAACGCAGTGCAGGCCATAAATGCAAATATTAACCACGTTATGATTGCCAACGGCCGGCTTGTCAAACGACCATCTACCATGGTTGTTTTGGCAATAAAGCCTAAGCCTTCGGATTCATGGGGGCTAGGAAGTGCAAGACGAAACCACCGCAGTAACTTTAGCACAGGACGTGGAATTTGGTCTAAGGAAATGAGGTTGAGGAGGGCTCGAATTGAGTAAACGCTGCTCAATAAGGTTGCCAATATGCCTAACCCTATAGATAACAAAGGCGGCAATATATAGAAGCTGGAAAAAACAACGGTAATCAAGCTAAGGAAAAGAAAGCTTGTCTGCAAAGTTTCAGATGACCAGCGAAAACCACTAAGTGGCCTAACAATAAGGTAAATCATAAGGACATGAAAAGCATACGATCCAAAAAATGCGATGCCGACACCATTCAAACCGTAAATGTTTACACATATCCACGCGAGACCAAGGTAGACAATAGTCCAAGCTAATTCGGAGAAGAAAAATAATTTTTGTGCATTTTTTGCGACGATAATGAACCCCATAGGCCAGGAAACCACACGAAGTGTCATTCCTAGACATAACCAACGAAGGAGTTCAACTGCACCTTCAAATTTAGAGGTATAAAAAAGTGATATGACCAGCGGGGCAAAGGTTAGGGTGGCTATTACTCCGGGACCCGCTAATAATAAGCTGACGTGAGCTTGCTCGTTTACGACTCGGTTGCACACGTTGTGGTCATTGACGATGGCGGTCAAACGAGGGTAAAAGTCTGTTCCCATAGACTGCAAAATAAGTCCGACATACAGTCCGCCGAGTGCCCAAGCTGATTGATACAAACCGGCTGCGTCGAAACCGACATTACGCACGACAATGATGCGTACCGCGTAGGCAGCACCGGACATCATCAGACCACTCGACATGAATGCGAAACCGAGTTTCAGCAAAGTGGCTTGTTCTTGCCCTACTTCGACGGCTGTCATCGAAGTTGTTTGTAATGTTATCTTCCGTCTATACCACCAGGATGTGGTTAGTGACATCGCGGCAACAAGTATGAGAGATGGCACTATGCCCTCTTCGTGAAGCACATAGACCAAGGGAATACTGATTAAAGTACCGAAAAGTGCCCCTAAAATTCCCATCTTAGCGAGATCAGATATTCGACGCGTCCCTTGTATTAATGCCCCTTGGCCAGCAGAGACTAAATTAAAAAAAACTGCTATAGATAATAATGCCACGCCACTGGCGTGTTTATCATTACCAAAAGTCAATATGGACAGTTGGGTGGAAAACCCAAATAGAAAAACAGCACCGAGCAATCCCAGAAAAATCGCTGTTCGCTGTAGTATTTTAGCCGTTCTTGCTATTCGGTCTGAATCACCCGAACCCACTGCCTCGGCAATCTGTCGCACACCACTACTATTAATGCCCATTCCGGCAATGCTCTGAGTAAGTTCAGTAATAGATCCATACAGACCTATTAAGCCAACTCCGGAAGGCCCCAATAGCAGTGCCATGGCCTTAGTGCGAGCAATCCCAATCGCAATATTAATCATCGAAGACCCGCCGATTAATGCCGAGGACTTTAAAATCTGGCCGTAGGTGTTTTTTTCAGGCGTAGCCGCTTCTGTTTTTTGATGTTTATCTTGCAAAGAAGTAGTCGAAATTTGATTGTCACCAGAATTTGGTGACTTATTTGAAATATCCTGATTCATTACACGCACGTTAAGAAATTTGAAAAAAGGTCGTTTTTACCGATCGTTGTAATTAACTCACGATTGCAATTCAAATCAGTTTGTTGAGTTAAAACTCGGTTCATTATCGCGCAGTTTTTGGCGAGAAGAAAAATTTTATAATGAAGATTGCCTTGTGGCTGATACAAATATTTACCTGATCACCCATAAGCATCCGCCATTTTTAAAGGCCTCATTGGCATTGGCGGAGTCCTTAGTGCGAGATAGGCGAAGCGGGGCAACAAGAGGCTTCAGGTGTTCGAATACATTGAAGTGTATTACAATCGCAAGCGGATTCACCCAAAACTGGGCTATCTCAGCCCCGTTACTTTTGAAGAAAATGAAACTAAAAAGTCGCTTATGGGGTGTCCATGAATTTGGGGCAAAATCAGCTATCTCTCATAACCTAGGTACGGTTAACCAAAAAATGAACAATTCGATTATTTATGCGCTGGATTTTGACGGCGTTATCTGTGACAGCGCGGTGGAAACGGCAATTACGGGCTGGAAAGCGGCTACTCGTATCTGGGGCGATATGCCCAAAGTTGTCCCTCAAGTGATGATTGATCGCTTTCGAGTGATAAGGCCGATCATAGAAACTGGCTACGAGGCTATTTTGACTATGCGCTTGTTGCATTTAGGAGAGTCAGTCGAAGATATTTACAGCGATTATGCGAGTAAGATACAAGCTTTGTTAGAAGGTAGCCAAATCACGGTAGCTGATTTGAAAACATTGTTTGGTGAAATCCGTGATGTTTGGATAGCTAACGATTTGGCGGATTGGATCGATATGAATCCCTTGTTCGTCGGTGTCGCCGAAAAGTTGCAAAAACTTGGGGAAGAGCAGCGCTGGTATGTGGTCACAACCAAGCAGGAGCGTTTCGTCAAACAAATTCTAAAAGCTAATGCGATAAATCTAGCGGACGGGCAGATTTTCGGGTTGGACCGCAACTTGAGTAAGATTGAAGTATTAAAGGGGTTGTTAAAAATCCATCCCAATGAAACGATTGTTTTTGTGGAAGACCGTCTGCCGACGTTGTTGAATGTTTTGAAAAATGATGGTCTTGTAAGTGTTAAACTAATTTTTGCGTTGTGGGGTTATAACACCGCCGAAGATAAGGCATTAGCGGTAAGACAAGATTTCACCTTGCAAGAGCTTGGAAATTTTCTGGAGTTATAGGAATCAACACAAACCGTTACGTCCTGAGCTTGTCGAAGGATTTAATAGATGATTAACGCTGAGAATAAGCAATAAATAAGCCACTAACCACTGGAGAAAATTATGTCGCTAAACATGTACCAAGCTTCCATTCCTGTTTTTATCCGTATGTTGGGGAATTTATCAGCGATACTCGACAAGGCACTGGCTCATGCTGAAGCTAAGAAAATCGATCCGTCAATTTTCTTCAATGCAAGGTTAACACCGGATATGTATCCACTTAGCCGACAAGTCCAAATTGCCACCGATATGGTTAAAGGTTGCGCTGCTCGGCTTGTGGGTATCGACGTGCCTAGTTATGAAGATAATGAAGCCACGATTGCTGACTTACAGATGCGTATCGCCAAGACTGTCGCATTTTTGCAATCTGTTAGCGCCGAGCAAATTAACGGCAGTGAAGAGCGGAAGGTCACGCTAAAGTTGCGCGGCAAAGAAGTCAACTTTATTGGTCAACCTTACCTACTTGATTTTGTGCTACCGAATTTATATTTTCATATCACCACAACGTACGCAATTCTACGGCATAACGGCGTAGACATAGGGAAAATGGACTTTTTGGGCAGTTACTAAATCCATCGCGTATTACTATTAGAGATTCCCTTAAATAGTCGTGACAGTAATATTGAAGTCTGATTTTGAATAAACGACATGGTATGAACTTACTGCAAGCCGTTCAATCTGTGCTTAAATGACTAACAAAAAGACATATTTCTTCCGCAGGGGATTTGTTAACAACTACTCCATTGTAATGGGCTAGAACATTCAAAATGCAATATAAAGATTACTATCAAATTATGGATCTTTCGCGTGATGCCAGCCAGGATGAGGTTAAACGCGCCTATCGAAAACTGGCACGCAAATACCATCCTGATGTCAGTAAAGAGTCGGATGCCGAGGCGAAATTCAAGGAATTGGGAGAAGCTTATGAAGTCCTCAAAGATCCTGAAAAAAGGGCGGCGTATAACCAGCTGGGGGCTAACTGGAAATCCGGCCAGGATTTCAAACCACCGCCCAATTGGGATGAGGGCTTTGAATTCAAAGGCGGTGGCTTCACTGGCAGCGATGCCGGCGACTTTAGTGATTTTTTTGAACAGATGTTTGGACGTGCTGGATTCCAGTCAGCAGGCACTGGACGGCAATCCAGTGAACACCTGCGTGGACAGGACAGCCATGCAAAAATCCATATTGACATTGAAGACAGTTATCATGGGGCAACACGCACTATTTCCTTAAGTACTCCTGAAATGAATGCCCAAGGCCAATTGCAGGTGAAGCATAGAAGCCTGAATGTCAAAATCCCTAAAGGCGTTAAGCCGGGGCAGCATATCAAGCTCGCAGGTCAAGGCAACCCCAGCGTGGGTAGTGGTCAGACAGGTGATTTGTTTCTTGAAATAGCGTTTAACAACCACCCGCTTTACCGTGTTTCCGAAACCGATGTATACCTTGATCTTCCTGTTGCCCCTTGGGAAGCGGCATTAGGCACTAAAATCAAAGTGCCTATGCCAGAAGGCAGTGTTGACCTGAAAATACCGCCCAATTCCAGGCAAGGCGGCAAATTACGTTTGGCTGGCCATGGCTTGCCGGCTAAGGTGCCGGGAGATTTTTTCGTCGTCCTGCAAATTGTCCTGCCGCCTGCCAACACTGAGCAAGCCAAAGCAGCTTACCAAAATATGCAGCAAGCACTTGATTTTAACCCACGCCAATCTATGGGAGGATGACAGCCAATGACCTCAGATGACCTATTATTAATTCATACCGGAACAATCATCGAGGATGATCCTTTGACACTAGGGCAGTTGTGTCGCGCCTGTGGCACCCATGCCGATTGGGTAATCAGTCTGGTCGAAGAAGGTATTATTGAACCGGATGGAAGAGAGCTACGTTTATGGCGCTTTTCAGGCGTAAATCTGGTGCGCGTACGTTCAGCCCTCAGGTTACAGCGTGATTTAGGCGTTAATTTGGCGGGTATCGGTTTGGCGCTTGATTTGATGGATGAGCTTGAAAATTTACGTACGCAACTAAAAATAGCAGGTCATGTCCAAGAACATCAGGTTTGACTGCTTAGAAAAATAAAATAAAAGGTTTTTTTATTACCCTTAATCTGCCCTGGAGAAAATAATAATGAAATCAACCTGGATACTCGTTGCTGATAATGTTCATGCACGCATTTTTACTGCTGATTCGCCCTCATCTTCACTAAACGAAATTGAAGGTTTTACCCATGCCGAAGGTCGTTTACATGACCGCGAAATGACGACTGACTTGCCTGGAAGAATTAAAAGCGCTGACGGTAGCGGCCATGCCCTTGAACAACCCACCGACCCGAAACAACATGAAGCAGACAACTTCGCTCATAGCATTGCCCACCATCTGGAAGCGGCACACAATACCAACAAATTTGAACAATTACTGATTATTGCAGAGCCTTCTTTTCTTGGTTTATTACGCCGGTGCTTACCGGAACACATTAAAAAACACGTCTGCTTCGAGCTTGATAAAAACATCACCACCCAAAGTGCCTCAGATATTCGCAAACACCTTCCCGACTATTTGCCAAACCTTTGATTGTAGGTTCATCCATTTTATGAAGACGGGTGGAGCGTAGCGAAACCCGTCAAATAGGGGGCTACAAACTGGCTAATAATATTTCCGAGAGTGTTTACGTAAAGATACATATATATTTCCGTTGGTACTCTAGGAAGGTAGTTGAATTAGTCAGGGCTACCCACAGCTTGATGGAAGCATTGAC
>NZ_JBEBKJ010000013.1:0-57818 GCF_040079455.1 Methyloglobulus sp.
GCAGTTGCTCCAATGTTTGATACCTCGCGTCTTCTTTTTCCATACGGATAAGACACAAAATAACGCTATAAGTTCAAACTTTATAAGGCCGTATCTATAGAATAAACAAAGTACTTAATGTAAGACTTGTCAGAAATATTTTTTTAAGGATCATCGGAATCTATTATTTCGTTGAGACAAACCGCAACCAAGTTTATGTTGATTAAAGATAATCTTGGTTGCGTCGATTTACATTTGTTAAGGGCATACACTAAGACAACTTGAGTCTAAGCCTCGCCGCCCATAATTACCAAATAGAAGCTTTGTTATAGATCCGCCACGTACAATTGAATTCACCGTTGGACCAGCTAAAATAGGCCTGCCCAGTATATTCTTTTTACTAACTCTCAACATGTGATTAGATTCTTGATGGCACGCTCCGTTACGATAAAGTGAGAAGAAAAAAGCCGTGTCATTATTAACATGGCATTTTCTCAATTTTACGCTATTAGCGTATACACAAGTATCATGCCCATTGGCCTTTTGAACAGTAGCAGCTAATGCTAAGCCACCGGAATTGCCGCCTGTGCGTGACATACAAATCGTTTTTTGTAAGGGATAATAATGGCAGACATAAGTGTGATCACCAACACCTAAGGCCGAACTATCGTCACTTCCAATTCTTGCTAGTCTTTTTGCGGAGTATACGGTATCTGCTTGTACCGATGTGATTGATACACACAGTAAGAAAAAGACCGAAACATAAGTTTTTAATATTGTTTTCATAAAACACCCTAATATTTTAGCTTCGGCATTGATTGCCGAATTAAACCAAAGACGTCCCCATTGTGAAGACCCGCTACCCTTGACTATCTCGTCTTTGCCGTAGTATTGCGTCATATCCCAATCCGGCATAAAGCCCCCACGCGGGACGGGGTTTGAAACCCCGTTCCTAACGTTTTCACAAAACTTAAATGACGTGGCTGCGCTTAATCAACGTGAAGCCTATGGGCGGGGCAACATGCCTCGCCCGGCTGAAGTATGCCAGTACAACGCACGAGTACGGTTAAAGGTTGATCATGATTGCACAGCGGCGTTACTCCGCGTTGCAACCCCGTCGCGCATACGATTTGTTTGTGTTGTGCTTCCTGAACCCGCGGAAACGCTACGGACCGGGTGGGTAACGCTTATAAGTTAGTTGCTTTAAAAGTATCACATTGTGTGAGGTCGCCGTTTTTTGCGCCAATCGTAAACCAGCGCATCCGTTGTTCTGATGAGCCGTGGGTGAAAGATTCCGGTACCACATAACCTTGTGACTGTTTTTGCAAGCGGTCATCACCGACACCACTGGCGGCTGCCAAGGCTTCTTCGAGGTCACCGGGTTCAAGGATCTTGCGGAATTGATTGGCACGATTAGCCCACACTCCAGCAAAACAGTCGGCTTGCAGCTCCATACGCATTTGTAATTGGTTGTTCTGAGCCTCACCACCACGTTGCCGAGCGGCATTAACCTGATCGGCAATGCCTAAGAGATTTTGGACGTGATGTCCGACTTCGTGGGCGAGAACATAAGCCTGGGCAAAATCGCCCGGCGCATTATGGCGAGTGGCAAGATCATTAAAGAAGCTCATATCGAGATAGAGCTTATGGTCGCCAGGACAGTAGAATGGCCCCATAGCAGCTTGTGCGAAACCACAAGCGGATTGCACTTGGCCGCTGAAAAGTACCAGTTTAGGTTGTTCGTAGTGGCTACCGGATTGCTGGAATATTTGCCCCCATGTATCTTCCGTATCTGCTAATACCACGGACATGAATTTTTTCATCCTCTCATCCTGTGGGCTGGATGCCACAGGCGTAGATTGCTGAGAACCACTGGTTAGTTGTCCTACCGTATTCAGGACTATTCTGGGGTCGACACCTAAAAGCAAGGCGACGACAGCCATAGCGGCAACTCCCAAGCCACCGCCCACAAATCCCCTGCGCCCCATGCCTGTACTGCGGCGGTCTTCTATGTTTTCACTTTCCCGTTCATTATCCTGGCGCATGCTGTGTTACCTCAATGTTAAAAGATGAAATTTGTGGTGAGTTACATGATAAAAGTATTTTCTGGGATAAGAAAACAAAACTTACAATTTGGGCAAATGAGGGGATGAAAAGAAGCTCGGTAGGAGATAACAGTATCTCTGTTTTGGTCGCCGTAATCTATTGTGAGGTGTTTGTGGCTATTTTTTTTGCGCTAACTTTGCTTCATCCCAATACGCATCGAGTTCAGCGAGTTGGCAATCTATCAAGTCACGACCTGTTGCTGCCACTTTTTGTTCTATATACTGAAAACGTCTGGAGAATTTTTTGGTGCTGTGTTTAAGAGCCAGTTCAGGATTAATCTTTAAGTGACGTGCTAAATTAACCGTTACCAAGAGTAGATCTCCAATTTCTTCTTCTATGTGTGCTTGATCGCCCGACAACCAAGCTTCCTTAACCTCATCGAGTTCTTCTTGCACTTTATCGAAAACAGGTTCTACTGTTGTCCAGTCGAAACCAAAATTAGCGGCGCGATCCTGAATTTTCTCGCATTCGAGCAGGGCAGGTAGGCTGGCAGCCACACCATCTAGAACGCTAATTTGCTGTGGGTTTTTGTTTTTTTCTTGGCGTTCGTCGGCCTTGGCTTGTTCCCAGGCTTGATGACGTTCAGCATCGCTGCTGTAGACAGCATCAGCAAACACATGCGGATGCCGTCGTACCAGCTTGTCACAAATCGCGTCTGACACTTGTTCAAAGGTGAAGTGTCCGCGTTCAGCCGCAATTTGGGCATGGAAGACGACTTGCAATAACAAATCGCCTAGCTCAGAACATAAGTCATCCATATCATTGCGCTCAATGGCATCAACGACTTCATAAGCTTCTTCGATGACGTATGGAATAAGACTATTGAAATCCTGCTTGATATCCCAAGCGCAACCATCTTCCGGTTGACGCAATCGCGCCATGATATCTAACAGTTGCTGGGTATTTTTAAGCATTTATTGCTATGCTCAGAAAGAAGCCCCGAAGCTGTCGAGATACCGTTGCTGAAAGCTTTCCATATCAAAAGAATGATTTTGGGTGCCATTATGTTCGATTTTTATCGCCCCCATTAACGAAGCAATCCGCCCGGTGGTAGCCCAATCTAAGTCATTCAACAGGCCGTATAAAAGCCCTGCACGATACGCATCGCCACAGCCAGTGGGATCCAGTATGGCTTTAGGTTTAGCGGCAGGAATGTTAATACACTGTCCCTTGCTATAGATTTTGGAGCCTTGACCACCCAAGGTGATAATTAATGCTTCTACTTTTTTGGCGATGTCTTCAAGCGATAAACCCGTGCGTTCTTGCATAAGCTCTGATTCGTAATCGTTTAAGGTTAGCCAAGTGGCTTGTTCGATGAATTGCAGTAATTCTTCGCCATTAAACATCGGCATACCTTGGCCGGGATCGAAAATAAAAGGGATGTCTGATTCTTTAAATTGCGCGGCATGTAATTGCATCCCTTCTTTGCCGTCGGGTGAAACGATGCCTATCCTGATGTCTCCATTACTAGGGACGGAGTTCAAATGCGATGAACTCATCGCGCCCGGATGGAAGGCGGTAATCTGGTTGCCGGCTTCGTCGGTCGTGATATAGGCTTGTCCGGTATAGCTATTGTCCAGCACTTTGATAAATTCGCTGGACAGGCTGTTTTGCCCCAGCCACTGTGCGTAAGGCTCAAAATCGTGACCTACGGTTGCCATAATCAGCGGATTTTCACCCAGCAACTTGAGGTTATAAGCGATATTGCCCGCACACCCGCCGTATTCACGGCGCATGACTGGCACCAGAAACGAGACATTCAGGATGTGGACTTTTTCAGGCAGGATGTGGTTTTCGAATTTATCATGGAACACCATAATGGTGTCGTATGCCATAGAACCACAGATTAATGCACTCATTGTATTCCCCGTAAAAGTAAAATAGATGTCCAGGTTATTCCCGCCCAAACCAACGATAACATAACTGCGGCAGAACCGATGTCTTTGGCGCGACCCGACAATTCATGATGTTCAAGACCAACGCGATCAACCACAGCTTCAACTGCTGAGTTAAGCAATTCGACTACCAGTACCAAAATCATAGTACCAACCAGTAGTAGCTTTTCAATGATGGTTTCGCCCAGCCATAAACCTATTGGGGTAGTCACTACAAACAGCATGACTTCCTGGCGGAAAGCCGCCTCATGTTGCCAGGTTGCTTTGAAACCGTAATAAGAGAAAACGCAGGCGTTAAGTATGCGCTTGATGCCTGTTACATTTTGGTTGGCCATGGTTGATTACACGCTTTAAGATGGTTTTAGAGGGATAGTTTGACGGCTTATTCGTCAATCAGGTGCTGATATTCTTCGGCATTCATTAATTCATCCAAGCCCGATAAATCGTCAGGCTTGATGCAAAAAAGCCAAGTGCCAAAGGCATCGGTATTGACCAGTTCAGGTTCATCAGCGACGGATTCATTGATTGCTATGACCTCTCCTGAGACTGGGCTGAATAAATCCGATGCAGTTTTAACGGATTCAACGACTGCACATTGTTCTTGTGCTGCCAACTTTCGTCCGACTTCGGGCAGTTCAATAAACACCAGGTCACCCAATTCTTGCTGGGCAAAGTCCGTGATACCCACGCGGACAATATTGTCTCTTTCCAAGCGTACCCACTCATGGGATGGCGCGTATTTTAAATCAGTTGGCAAATTCGTCATTTACGTTCTCAACAGTTTAAGTGTCACTATTTTTGATTATTTCTGGGAACTGCTATTTTTATTCATCGACATTGTTGCTAAGCATTATACTTTAAGCATCTCTTATTAACGACCCATCTGTGACATGGTTTTTTCCTGCAATACTAAAATACCGCTAATAGCCGTTTTGATTTTGCTGGCTATTAGTTCCGTCACAATAGCAATTGCAGATGACGATACTGTGAAAATGCCGAAACCACAGCGGATAGAAGGTCAATCTTCTGTTGCTATAGATAGTCATATCCAAGCCATATCAGGACTAAAGACGATGGTAGTTGCAGCCATCCAGCATCAGGCGGAATTTGAGGCAATCGGTAAAGTCATCAGCATCCAGCCTTTGCTGGTGCTAAGAGAACGCTATCTGGTCGCTCAAGCTGAACTCAACGGCGCTAAGGCACGGTTCAAACAGACTGGGCAAAGCCTTAAGCGGCAGCAGGAATTATTTCGCAATGGCATAACAGCCAAGCGTTCTTTGCAAGAGCAAGAAGCGCAGGGTTCTGGGGATCAGGCATTAGTTGACGCGGCTCAGATAAGGCTTATGGCTATCGCCAGTAAAACCAGACTGATGTGGGGAAAGGAGCTTGCCGACTGGGCGTTATCTGATAAAACAGGTAAGTTGAAAGCATTTTTATCAGGCCAGCAGCAGCTATTGCAAATTACTTTGCCAGCCAATAAGCAGTTAACAAGCAAAGTTGATACGCTATTCGTAGAGCCTTCTGGGCAGCGTAATAAGGCGCATTTGGCCAGTTTAATTTCGCGCTCTACCCACGCTGATAGCAGCTTACAAGGTGAAAGTTATTTTTTTCAGACCAATGCTGGTGGACTTAACATTGGCATGAAAGTAACAGCTTGGATACCCGAACCAACGCTTGGGCAGTATGGGGTTGTTATCCCTGAGGCAGCAGTAATCTGGTATATGGATCAGGTTTATGTTTACATTAAAGCCGCTAAAGACACTTACACTCGACGGCTAATCAAAGCATTTTTGCTTACTCCCGATGGCTATTTTGTAAAAGATGATATAAATGCAGGTGAGGAAGTCGTAATAACAGGTGGGCAAATGTTGCTATCTGAGGAGTTACGAGGGCAAATACCGGATGAGAATTGAAATGTTGAAGTTTAATTATTGTTAGCAAGGCTATGTTTACCATCACCAAAGAAGTCTATTTTTGTTACGGTCATCGCCTGATGAATCATCCAGGCAAGTGCCGACACTTGCACGGACATAGTGTCAAAGCGGCTATTTCGATAACACAGGAAACCCTGAATGAGCAAGGCATGGTGTGCGATTTTGCCGACATTAGGGAGTGTGTTGAAGCGTATATTGACCAGCATCTGGACCACAATTTCCTGCTGCATAAGGATGACCCGATTATCCCTGCGCTAACCGCAAACAACGAACGCTTTTGGGCGTTGGATGAGCATCCTACGGCGGAAGTCTTAAGCAAGATGATCTATCAGCACTTAAAAGCAACTGGCTTTAATGTATCCCAAGTCGTGCTGTGGGAAACTGCCAGTGCTTACGCGTGTTATCAGGAAGGCTAAGCCGAATTGCCATGAGTTTTTTAAACCCGATCAATAAGTCCGAGTGTCTGGAGCAAGTCTGTGCGTCCAACTACGAGAAGATTTTTCGGCTAATTCCTGAGCTGTGTGCAGTCGAGGGTAATGCCATCGGATTGGCGGCGAATAACACGACCCTGCATCTGCAAATTATCGAGCAGACGGCTTATACATTGACTATAGAATTAAGCCATTGCTTTAGCTTTAAACCGGATGAGCTTTTGGAGCCTGCGGTACGGATTCGAATTTATCTGGATGCCCAATTGGCGGAAGTATTAAGTGACCATGCCAGGCCTAGTGTAACGCATGTGTATAAAGATTTTGGCTTGTGCCGTGAAATTATGAACTACAAATGGCGGCTCAATTTTTTTCTGCAAAAGTGGTTAGATCATTGTTTAACGAAAGGCTATCAATTTACAAAACAGTCGATCTTGACTTAAAGGGAATCTTTAATAATTTAAAGAACCCCTTCTCCCTCTGGGAGAAGGTTGGGATGAGGGATTTAACATCATGCAGTTATATCCTGTAGAGGTTTCCTTAAGGGAATCTCAAAAAATTCGAAAAATTCTTTCTTCCTTTGGGATGCCTACATGGACGTAGATAGCAGGATAACACAGGGCGGTTGTCTAGAAATCTGGGGTGAAGGTATTTTTAATCAATCAGTTACCTGTCTCAATCTAGCTTCTCCCAGAGGACGAGGGGGATTCACTTAAGTTTTAAGCTTTTTAGTTATTTCAATAATATCCTTGGCTATCATTCGGTTATTCATAATGAAGGTGTGCAACGATGGAACTACTTGAAATGGGATGTCAGGCAAAAACGTTTCTTTAACCATCAACACGCCATCATTGGGCTCTTCTTTAAAGGGAGAATATCGCCCAGTTAATCCAGCATTACCTGCATAGATTTTCGTCGGTACCTCAGGAATGGGCAAAGTTGACATGAATTCCTGATTAGCAAGAAGCTGTCCCATTTCACCTGCCAATAAGCGATACCACCAGCGTGGGGCGAGACGACATGCGGCAATACAGGCTTGTGTCGGGGGTGCCAAAAAGAAGCATGCCGCTGGTTTTCGGCAAGTTGTGGGTAAAACAGCTCTGGTTAGCACTGTACCTAAGGAGTGTGCGATTACGATAAAATCCTCTTCACCCACACGCTTATCAATAAATGCACATAACTTTTTGGTACAAACTCCCCAGTCTTCGAATGTTGCGGTATACGCAAACAGGCTGATTTTTATACCTGCTGCCCTAAGGCGGGTAGCTAAAAAGCACATGGATAAGGGTGTGCGTCCCATTCCATGAATGATGATAGCGTGCATAGTTTACTTAGATTGGTCGAGGTAATCCGTCTCAGTTATAAATTGTAGTAAAAAATTGTACCACGTCAGCATTGGCTGGTTTGGCGGCTATTGCAAGTGATACCAATCCCAATAAGTTCTCATTGTTACCTTCTCCAAAGGGAGAAGGCTAGGATGAGGGAGTTTATATAACAACTTTTTGGAATTGGTATGATTTGGTTTGGGCGGGGTCAAATTCAAATTTCCCAATTCCTTTGCTCCGCCATTGGGAGCTGCTGAGAGTTATAAGTCCAAAATCTCAAACTAGAGAAGTGTCAGGTTGGTTTAGCTCATTGAACTTAATAAATACTTGTAAAGTAATGACTTTATGGATAGATTTTTTGCTATTAGCTGCTTAGCGTATAGCTTTGTTATGTGCTTTTCTTGGGTTATTGCTGACCAGATTTCAAATCTACGATTGCATCTTTTTGTGATCATTTTTCTGTCCGATAACGCATCAAACTAAGCTTATTGTTTTATACTATCCTTCGGCTCGTTTCAATGGGTACTTCTTAAAACACACTTTACTTTATATCAACCAATAAAAGTGGATACATAATCTAACAAAGAATGATCGAAAATCTGTGACATTATGAAAATTTTAAGCAACCAGGTTCACAATATTGCTAACTTTATCCATTCGATTAAGGTTAAAAATCTCGACTGGCGATCTGCAAATCAAGATCAGCAGATAAAACTCTCTCATGCACGTATTCTTGCTGACAAAAAATTAGCAGCAGAATTAGCTAAAAAAAGTGTGCAACTTGCACATGAAATTACCTTGATGAAAACGCGGCAACAGTCAGAGCTTACCATGTTGAAAACGCGCTGCAAGGAAGATGTCAAAGACTATCAACAATATCTGAAATCGTTGCAGCAACTTAAGCTGACTATACAAACTAGCTACGATCACCTACCTGATGCAATTGCGCAGACCATCCACCATCACGCAAAGTACTTACTGAATACAATGTGGGAGGCGGAAGATTTTGAAGAAAAAATAATACGCGAAGCACGGTTAATTAAATTCATGACGACGTTACATGAGGAAGCCCGTCTTCACCGTGCTGGCACGTTAGGTGAAAAACTGCCTGAGAATACCTTAAAGTTAATTAGCCAAGATAATAGCTGTCCACTGCCCCATTATTGATCCCGCTCGATTAGATCGCATCCAATCCTTCCTGCTTTTCGGCAAGCTTAGGGTAAACGTAGTTGATACTGCGAAATGTTGAACCAATAAACGCTGTTAATCTTGAGCGTAACTCACAAACACCTTGAAAATATCATGTGTAGCCCCAGCTATCTAAATAATTATAGGGAACGATATTTTTCTATTTTGGTCTTGGTGTTTATGAAAGAGAGACTAAACTTACCCATTACCAACAACTTGAAAACCGGAAAGAAAAATACGGTTTTTGTGTGCCGTAAAACCAGTTACTGTTGTATCTGATGATGACAGTCCCCTTGTGGTAATCGCTTGTGTCGCGAATAAACGAGAGAATTTTTTATGCGAGGTTATCAAAAGTGACGAAAGAGACATCTAAATCGGTTGCAAAAACAGATTCAAAAAGTAATACAGACATCGAACATGATGCTGATGATGCTTTCGAAGAAGGTGAATTTGTGACGCTTGTTGATGGTATCGAAAAGGAAACCATCAAAAGGGATACTCGTAGAAAAATTGAAATATACTGGGAAAAAAAACGCTTAAGAGACCAATTTGACGATTTTGACGATTCTGAATTTGGTTTTTGAGCCGTGAGCTTTTATTGATCCGGCCTTGTAATGTTTGAACTATCTGCTCTGAGTCCTTTAGCGAAACCACGTAATTCAAGGGCTGCAGCCTTTTTATCACCAGTAAAGTTAAAACTTCAGTAGACCGAATCTATAATTCCAAAAATTAACCTGATTAGCAAGATGCTTCAGCCAAATGTTGGGCAGCCCCTTCTCCCTTCGGGAGAAGGTTGGGATGAAGGGATCTAAAAAGCAAAAAGCCTTATTGAACCCCTCACCCTAGCCCTCTCCCCGTGGGAGAGGGGATCAGTTAGCATCTTGCTAATCAGGAAAATTAATGAATGTTGAATAATAGACCAAGGCAATTAACCTTTTCCGCGTGTGCGTGTCCGGGTGACTGATTTTGTATCCACTGTTTCTAATGACTCAAAGCGTTTTTCAATAAACTGAATAATCAGGCTAGCGATGTCTTTGCCACTAACCTCTTCAATTCCGCGTAAACCTGGCGAGGAATTCACTTCCATAATCACGGCGCCATGATTGGAACGCAGCATATCAACGCCACAGACATTCAAGCCCATGATTTTTGCCGCTCGCACGGCAGTAGAACGCTCTTCAGGTGTTAGCCGCACTAGGCTAGCAGAACCGCCACGATGCAAGTTTGACCGAAATTCACCTTCACAACCCTGTCGTTTCATCGCTGCAACCACCTTATCCCCGACCACAAAACAACGGATATCACTGCCGCCTGCTTCCTTGATAAATTCTTGAACCATAATATTGGCCTTCAAGCCCATAAAAGCTTGGATAACACTTTCTGCGGCATTATGCGTCTCGGCCATTACCACGCCTATGCCTTGAGTGCCTTGCAATAATTTAATGACTAGCGGCGCACCACCTACCTGAGCAATAAGGTCGGCAATATCGTCAGGATTATTGGCAAATCCTGTTACGGGTAAGCCTATGCCTTTTCTGGCAAGTAGCTGCATGGAGCGCAATTTGTCACGAGCGCGGGAAATTGCCACAGACTCATTTAGCGGTAATACATTCATCATCTCAAACTGCCGCAACACAGCGGTGCCATAGAAAGTGACGGAAGCGCCAATTCTGGGTATGACCGCATCAAATCCCGTAAGTGGCTCACCCCGATAATGGATAGAAGGGTTATGGGAGGTAATATTCATATAACACCTCAATACATCCAACACCCTGACCTCATGCCCACGTGCTTCAGCGGCTTCAACCAAGCGTACGGTCGAATATAATTTGGTATTGCGGGACAAAATTGCGATCTTCATTAATCAGCTATCAAACCAGTACGGAAAAAGTCGCTTATTCTGGCATGAAATAGGGCGATCCGCACTAGAAAGGATGTCCTGATTTAAGAATCTTCTCCTTTGATTTTTCCGATTACCGATTGCACAATATAGCTGTGCAGGGTATGTCGGTAAAAGTCTCTTTGGGGCGACTACAAGTTGAGAAATAGCATGTCGATCAAGTAGGGCAAAAAACGGCGCAACCTTTCAGTTTTGTAGTCTTTGCTAATTACGAAATCGATATTGAAAGGCGGCAGATTAACGGACAGGGGAAGCTTTCTTATTTCACTGCTTACTCTAACATGCGCGGTGCAAGTAATTCCAATTCTTCAACAACAACTAGTTTTTCAGGAAATGTTCGCTTTCGCTTTATACCAAAAGTAAAAATAAGATTATCAACTTGGCAATCAATTGCGCGTTTGGCATTTGAGAGAGCGTTAAACTCGTGGTTTTCCAACTCTTGTCCAATATCTAAGTTTGCAAAACGCAGATAATCCGCGTTGGGCGTAATTTAGTAGTATAAGAAAGTTGGCCTGTGCATCGGAGTAGAATCCGCCATTGATTAAAACAAAGCCATAACACCATAAGACCAAATGGAAAAAACCTCGCACCGCACGACATTGAACAACGCCTGTATGAAAACTGGGGAGCCAACGGCTCTTTTGCTTACGTACTCACCGATTCATTAGAACAAAGCCAACTCATCGACGACCTGCTCTGGACATTTAGGGCAGGTAGCTTTATTCCTCATCAAGTTTACACGGGCGAACTGCCTGCTGTGCAGAATGTGGTATTGATCGGTCACGATAACCCACCAGAAAACTGGCAGAAGACGCTAATTAATTTATCCGCACAGCCACCAAAAGATTTTCATCACGCCGAACGCATTTTGGAAATACTGGATAACAGCGAAGAAACCAAAGCCTGGGGTCGGCAACGGTACAAGCAATATCAGCAGTCGGGTATTGAGATTACTACCCATAAGATGTGAACAATCACATATCTTCAAGTGGAATAAAAATTAGCACGAAGGTTTAACAGAAACCAGCACATCCCTATCCGGTTTCATGGTAACGCTAATTCCGGTCTTCACTGTCATCTCGGTTTTAAAAGAAAACTCCCTTAACAAACTGACAATGATAACCAGCATTTCTTGTTCGGCTAGATGCCTGCCGATGCAATTATGGATGCCGCCGCCGAAGGGCAGATAAGCATGGCGATGGCGTTTGCCAGCCAGTTCGGGGTCTGAAAAATGTTCGGGATAAAAATCATCGGGTTTTTCCCAGCTTTGGGCATCGTGATGTGCGGCGTAAATGCTGATTAACATCGTGGTGTCTTTGGCAATGCTGTTGCCGTCCAAGACAAAATCATCGACGATGGGATTTCGCGAAACCGCCGTGGCTGCCGGATATTTCCGTAAGGTTTCCGATAACGCCGCTTTGGTATAGGTTAATTTTGCAATATTTTCCGGCGTTAACGGCTCGTTTTTGTAGCGAAGCACTTCTTCAATAATTTTGTGCTGAACCGCTTCATGCTTGCCGATCAAATATAAAAACCAGACCACGGTATTAATCGTCGTGTCCTGTCCCGCCAAATAAAGCGTAATTGCTTCGTCTTTAAGCAGGGCTTCGGTCATGGCGTAACCGGTTTTTTTATCGGTTGCCTGGCTCAATAAAGACAGCAGCGAATGATCGTCTTTGCTGGCGTTTTCATTTAAGGCGTGTTCAACAAAATCAGCAAATTGCTTAACCGCGCGATTAAAACTTCTGTTTTGCCATATAAATAAGTAGTTGAAAATGTTACTGCCAAGTACGCCGGAACTCAGTTGTGGCACCAAGCCTTTGATAATGGTATCAACGCATTCCATCAACACACTTTGTTTGGCATTATCGAGTTGATTGCCAAACAAAATTCGAGTGACAATGCTTTGTACCAACAGCTTGATTTCTTTGGAGATATTTATTTCAGACATCTCCGTTTCTTTAAAACGGTTAACCATCGTTGCCATTTCTTCGACCATCAACTCATTCCAGCAGGTAATGGCGTCTTTGTTGAAAAATGGCTGCATCAATTTGCGTTGCCGAGTCCAAAGCTCGTTTTTACTGTTGACCAAACCGTCTCCGAACACCGGCTTTTTCGCATCATAAAGCGCATCCCGGCTGACATTGCCTTTCGCTTCCTGGCTGAATATGTGTTCGATATGTTCGGGTTTAGATACGAACAGGATAAGTTTCCCGAAAAACCGTGTTAATACCAGCTCACCATGTTTTTTATGGATAGTGGTTAGGGCGGCGGATGAGTTGGTGATCAGGCGTAATAAGGGAAAAAATATGTTATTTTCAGTAAGCATGGGATGCTGTAGAGAATTTATGCATAAAAATTATGTTTATCAGGCTTCGTGGTTTCTCTCACGAATCCGGTTGTGGAGCACCTAATTATAAAACTGATTTGTTAAACGGTTTAAGAAAGCGAGATGGAAACTTGTCTTCCTTCAAGTAAAACTTTGAGAATTTCTCTTCTTTAATCCATGCCCAACTATTCAGTTTTGTTTCAATATCACCGTATTGAGCAGGGACACTCAATTCCTCCATTGCACGCTTCACAAATGCACGATACGTTCTACCGACAAAGTACTGTTTATACAGAAATGAAGGAAGCCTAAGTTTTATTGATGAGTCGTCGCCATCTACCTTGATACCAAGTAATGTTGTTGGCGGCGTAATTTTGATAAATCGATCTTCAAGTCCTTTTTCGATCAGAAGGTTTCTACCGATAGTTTCCATGTCACGTTTCAGTTGAGCCAAAGGCTTGTAATTTCCCTCTGCAATGCCGTTTTGTATTGACTCCAACATCTGACGTAGTTCGATAATTCCTGCTTCATTACGCATTTGATTCAGGACTGTCATAAAGTCGTCACGACTAGCGCTTTCTCTTACAAGAAGAGGCAGGAAGCCAGGGAGACTGATACATAATGAGGTTTGATCTGCTCCCAGTGCTGCAAGTGAGTCGCGAAATTTTCCTTGAAATTTACTCAGACCATCACCAAAAGCAGCTGCAAATGTTGCTTTGCTCTTTGAGCCGATTTGAATTCTCTTAAGAAAATCGTATGTGAAAAAATCTCGCAATGGATGGGGCATGTATGCGCAGTCATGCTGGGCTGATAAGACTTGATGCCAAATATATTGGTGACCTAACCAACCCATTACAGAAAGCATTCTTTGTACATGCCTTGATAATTTTTCCCAAGCTACTGGTTTGCCGTCTGTACCGATAATCTCGAGGTCTTTTCCAAGCGTTTCATCGGCAGTGCTAGCAAGAACAGCCTCAATCAATGGACTGTCTTTTTGAACTCCATGTGCTCGAAAGACTAAATAGTAATCTGATGTGCTATGTTCCCAAATAAAGTTGCTATATGCGTTAATTTGAGAAAAATACTCAGAGAAAAGTGATCTATCTGAGCCGGCACGAAATGCCTCTTTCCAAGCAGGAGCAAGTGAAGAACAAACTTCTCTAATTTCATCGTCTTCACCATGCCTCAATGGTAGAAAATCGAAAGCCTCACCAGTGATTAACGCTTTCCTATTGGGTGTTAAGTCAGTCTTATAGTTGTCTGGAACGACTACGCCTTTATTGAGTAGGACAGCTTCACAAAATCGTGCTAAAGCAACATGCTCAATATCTAACAATGCAGGGTCTTTTAGCGGAGCCTTGCCTAAAGCTCTCTGTACACTCGATATTGTAGCGTTATCAATTAGTACTTTTGTCATTTACTTGCCTTAAACACGATTATATTTAGCCCCCAAATGATCACTTAATTCAACATTTTGAAATGTTGATGAGATCATGAAAAATAGGGTAGTTTTATTTTTCTTAAGTATGGCTAGTCATACTGTCATGATTCTTAGTTTAAAGTTACACACCAAAATCTCCCAGTATCTAAACCCAAGCTGTTAAAATATTTCCATTGATTAAACCAAAGCCTAACACAATAAGATCAAATGGAAAAAACCTACGCACCACACGACATCGAACAACGTCTATATCTTAACTGGGAAGCCAAAGGCTATTTTGCGCCATCAGGGCAGGGCGAGCCGTATTGCATCATGATTCCACCGCCCAATGTCACGGGCAGCCTGCATATGGGGCATGGTTTTAATAACACGATTATGGATACCTTGATCCGTTACCACCGGATGCAGGGCCGCAACACCTTATGGCAAGTCGGCACCGACCACGCTGGGATTGCGACGCAAATGGTGGTGGAGCGGCAACTGGCGGGCGAAGGCTTGACCCGGCACGATTTGGGTCGTGAAAAATTTCTGGAAAAAGTTTGGGAATGGAAAACCGAATCTGGCGGCACGATTACCCGCCAGTTACGGCGGCTTGGTTCGTCGGTGGATTGGACGCGCGAGCGCTTTACGATGGATGAAGGCTTATCCAAAGCGGTGCAGGAAGCGTTTGTGCAGCTTTACGACGACGGCCTGATTTATCGCGGCAAACGCTTGGTGAATTGGGATCCGAAATTGCATACTGCGATTTCCGACCTGGAAGTAGTGAGTGAGGAAGAAAAAGGCTCGATGTGGTACTTCCGTTACCCGTTAAAAGATGGTGGCGGTCATTTAGTGGTTGCTACGACACGTCCTGAAACCATGCTGGGCGACACGGCGGTGGCGATTAACTCCAATGATGAACGTTATCAATACTTGATTGGTCAGTCGGTCTTATTGCCAATTACCAACCGTGAAATTCCCGTTATCGCTGATGATTACGTTGATCCCGAATTCGGTACAGGCTGCGTAAAGATTACCCCTGCACATGATTTTAATGATTACGAAGTCGGCAAACGTCATAACTTACCGTTGATTAATGTACTAGATCTTGATGCCAAAATTGTTAGCGAATTCACTGTATTAACTTTTGAAGGCTATGCAAGCGCACACGGCGAAAAAGTGCCAGAAGCCTATGCTGGGCTGGATCGTTTTGAAGCCCGTAAAAAAATTGTCGCTGAAATGGAAAGTCTTGGCCTGCTGGAAAAAATCGATCCACATACGTTGAAAGTGCCGCGCGGCGACCGTTCCGGTGTCGTCATTGAGCCTTGGTTAACTGACCAGTGGTATGTCAATGCGAAAGAATTGGCAAAACCGGCTATTAAAGCTGTTGAGGACGGCGATATCAAATTCGTACCTCAGCAATATGAAAACCTATATTTCTCGTGGATGCGGGATATTCAGGACTGGTGTATCTCACGCCAATTGTGGTGGGGGCATCGTATCCCCGCTTGGTACGATAACCACGGTAATGTGTACGTTGGTCGCGACGAAGCCGAAGTGCGTTCGAAATACGGTTTGGCGGCAGAAAATGAATTGCGTCAAGATGAAGACGTGCTGGATACCTGGTTTTCGTCGGCCTTGTGGACATTCTCAACTTTAGGTTGGCCTGAAAAAACCAAAGAACTGCTTACCTTTCATCCAACTGATGTCTTAGTAACAGGTTTCGACATCATCTTTTTCTGGGTGGCACGCATGATTATGATGACCATGCACTTTATGAAGCATGAAGATGGCACGCTGCGAGTGCCGTTCAAGAATGTCTACGTACATGGTTTGGTGCGTGACGGCGAAGGCCAGAAAATGTCAAAATCCAAAGGCAATGTGCTCGACCCTCTGGATATTATTGATGGCATTACTTTGGATGAATTAGTTAAAAAACGTACTAGCGGATTGATGCAGCCGCAAATGGCGGAAAAAATTGAAAAGCGTACTCGTAAGGAGTTTCCTGATGGGATAGCACCTTATGGCTGCGATGCGCTGCGTTTTACCTTTGCTTCGCTGGCATCGACAGGGCGTGATATTAAGTTCGATATGGGGCGCGTTGAAGGCTACCGTAATTTCTGCAACAAGCTGTGGAATGCAGCTAACTTTGTGTTGATGAATACCGAAGGCCAAGATAATGGTTTAAACATAAGCAGCGACCATTCCGCTTGGAAAACCACCCAAGTAGATAACTGGATCAACGTGCTTTTGGATCAGGTAATTCGTGGCACCAGCGAAGCGATGGATAATTACCGTTTCGATCTGGCGGCACAGGCTATTTATGTTTTTACCTGGAACGAGTTTTGCGACTGGTATATTGAACTTGCCAAGGTTTCTTTGCAATCCTCCGATCCGGCAATACAGCGGGGGACACGCATGACTTTGTTAACCGTACTGGAAAAATTATTGCGCTTAGCCCACCCGATTATGCCGTTTATTACCGAGGAAATCTGGCAAACCGTTGCTCCGCTGGCAGGTAAATCAGGTGAAACCATTATGTTACAGCCTTATCCTAAAACAATGGATTTCGGAGATGATGGCGTTGTCACCGAAATGGATTGGGTGATGAATTTTATCTTGGGGGTCCGCCGTATTCGCGGCGAGATGAATATTGCGCCAGGCAAACCGCTACCTGTTTTATTGCAGGACGCTTCTGAGCAAGACCAAGACTATCTGGAACGCAACCGAATTTATCTGCAAAAGTTAGGTCGTCTGGAATCCATTTCCTGCTTAGGCTATGGCGAGGCAGCACCAGAATCGGCTATTTCACTGGTCGGCGATTTAAAGCTCTTAATCCCAATGGCGGGGGTGATTGATAAAACTGCAGAATTAGTCCGTTTAGATAAAGAAATCCAGCGGATTCAGAATGATTTACCAAGAGTAGAAGGTAAGTTAAGCAATCCCGCTTTTGTCGATAAAGCACCGCCAGAAGTCATCGACAAAGAAAAAGCAAAATTGGCGGATATGGGGGCAGCTTTGAAAAACCTGCAAGCGCAGAGGGAAAAGATTAGCGTGTTGTGATGGGGTAATAAAAAGTAAATTGGAATCATAGTTCCCAAGATCCGACTTCACTGCCATTAAGTTAAGCCCTATTTGCGGCGTGAAAATGCGCAGCGTTCCAACGTTTCATGGGCTTGATCAGGTCTTGATGGAGTGGTCACTATTATCTCATTTTAGGGCTATTTCAGGGTATGCAAAAATCATGGGGAAATGGAGGGATTATTAGAAGTGCCCTAAAGAATATGCTGCCCCGCTCTTTGCCTATGTCGCAATAAGGATGCCCATGTTAATCAGGCTTTTAAATGTGAGTGAAGCTTATGGGGGTATCAGTATGAATCGAAAATATAGTAGGTAACTGTGATGCCACCGGAATGTGGCCTTCAAAGAGCGGGGTCAATAAGGGAAATCAAATAGCTTTTGAAATATCAATTTTAGTTTTGTCCAAAATAGCTCGGCGCAGTCTTTCTGCTTCCGTTGCTCGATCCATCAGGCTTGGTTCAGTGGAGAGGGCGCCCTTAAATCGTCTGATTCCACCAGTTTTTCTTTCATTTACCACTTCAACTATGGTTTTCCAGCCAATTATTTTGCTTTCTGATGCAAAGGCAAAAACCATCGCCAGGTCGCAGATATTGTTGATCAAGCGAGGTACACCTTCGGTGTAATAAAAAACTGCGGCAGTAGCTGCTTCATTAAATACAGCGGGGTCGCCACCAGCCACTTTTAAGCGGTGTACGATGTAGTTTTGGGTTTCATCAAAACTAAGCGGCTTCAGATGGTATTCAATGGAGATACGTTGGGCAAACTGGATAAGTTCCGGTTTGTTTAGCTTGTCGACTAATTCGGGTTGTCCTACCAGAATCATCTGTAATTTTATATGTTCGGCTATATTGACATTGGATAGCAGCCTCAATTCCTCCAATGTTTCAATGTCCATGTTTTGTGCTTCATCAACAATCAAGATCACGCGGCGTTGTTTTTTGTGTTCTTCAGCCAGAAATTTAGTGAAGATCTGGTAGCGTTCCGCCTTGTTTTTAGTTTCATGAGGGATATTGAACGCGGCTAATACCCAGGTTAAAAGGTCGCCAAATGAGCTGTGGGTATTGGTGATCAAGCCGACGGTACATTTGTGTTCTACTTTCCCTAAAACCGTCATAATCAGGGTTGTTTTGCCAGAACCAATTTCGCCCGTGATCACGGTGATACTGGCCTGACTAACCAACCCATATTTTAAAGTGGTCAGTGCCTTTTTGTGTATAGGGCTTAAGTACAGAAAGCTGGGGTCAGGACTCAGAGAAAACGGCTTTTTTGTAAGGCCAAAAAATTGTGTGTACATAGGTCTATTTCGGTAAACCAGTTAGTAACTGGTTAGGTTAAACAAGTGGCGGTAGCGAAGTGTAATCTTTTTGCCAATTGGCAAACTTATGTTGCAACTACAGATAAAACAAAAGCATACAAAAAATCAGACACAAATTTTCTAATTGGGGCGGTAGATTAAATGTAGCACACTATATCTAAACCTTAGTCTTTAAAAAGAAATAGACTTGGCAAGTTTAATAGGGCTGGATGCTTTAAGGTGTCAAAAATACAGTTGTAGAATATGGAAAACCCTAATGTTAGGCAATAGGTAACATTACCTATGCTTCGGTAAGTTAATTAGTCCAATGCTTTCAGATACTGAAATATTAAAGCGGGGATCAATGTGTGGGCTATTATACAGATTAAACGTACTGATTAAGCATTAACTTCATTCGCCTTGAGTCCCCGTCCAAAGGCTCGTAAACTTCGACAATTTCAGTTCGGACGGTTTTAGATGTAATTGGACTGAATGTAATGATCAAGTAAACTTCTACCTCTCCTCCTAGTTCACTGGGATGATTGGTTTTGTCTCCCTCGCCCCACTCTCTTTCAAAGTGGGGAAACCGTGTTTGAATTTTTAGAGGTCACTGGTATGTATTAGTTTTAATCCTGGTGGTAAGGTCTCACCAAAGAACTGATCCGTTTCTTTTTCATCTAGCTCTTTGTAATGTTGAACCATTTCCAACCAAGGATAGGGTGTTTTACTTATTTTAAGCTTATCCATGATTTGCATACGCAATGATTCATTAATATCCCGGACTCGATCACCACTTTTACGGCTTATCAGCGTAGCGGCAAATGCAGCTTGAGGGTTTTTTTTCCAATCTTCGGTTAACAGAGTTATTAGCCAGTTATCGGCAATGTCGGCAGGAATGACATTATGGCTGCTGCCGTAAAAGGGGAGTCGTGCGCCTACGCGCCCTAGCGCCCACCAAGTCTGTTTTGGTTCATGGGCTTTTTGTAAGCGTTTCAACAACCATTCGCCGAGTTGGGTTTTGCTGGCAACTGGTAGTCTTTCAAGAACAGCGGCAAGCCGGATCATGTCATCATAACTACGTTGTTTAGCCTGTTTGGCAATACTAGGTTGTCTGCTAGAAGCTGGATTGATGTAGTTAGCTATATCCGCAAAAATCAGTTCTTGAGCGATAGCATCTAAACCACCAGCAATGCGCCGCCACAGAGTCCACCATTCGCTCCAGTTTTGGATTTCATTACTAAATTGTATGCCTTGAGCATAGAGCTTCCACAGTTGCTCGATACGCCAATCATCCAGCGGGAAGCCCAAACCTGGGCGAAGACAAAAACCGGTCAGGCTGAACCAAACTCGTTCGTGATGCTCTGAACGACGGCGGTATTTTTGACCTTCCAACAATGCTGCGAACAATTCTCTGAGCAAAGATGAATCCCATTCGGATCGATCACGACCAAGCAACTTCTCTAGATCAGCCCGTAGGTTTTTGACCAGTTTTGGATCAACTGCTTTAGATTTAGGGCCAAAAACAGCCCGTATCTGCTCGTAGGCGGCATTAAATTGGTGGGGTAGTTTTGTATTGACTTGCGTTCTTACCTTGCCTTGCTTCCTGATTTGAAATTCCACATCCCAGCGTTGTTGCTTGTTGTTGCCTGTATTTTGAATGGTTGCTGTTTTTGAAATTACCGTGTCATCCACTGCAATACATTGAATTTTAAGTGTGCCTAAATCGGTTTGCGTAACGCCAAGTTCCACAATCGTTTCGTTGCCATTATCAATGGCCGTGTCATCAAATGCTGCAAGCAACGGAGGCAAGACATGAAAATCATCAGTAATTTCCGTAATATCGCCAGGTTTTAAGATGCTATCACCCGAATAGGAAGCTAGGTCAAACCGGACAGGCACACCGGTACGCAAGGCAAATCGTCGATCATGCAGGATGATTTCTGTTCCTTCTTCGCTGCCTTTTGGTAGTACACAAATGCCGTATTGTGTTGGCAACTGTGGTTTCGATTCTTGTCGGGCAGATGTCGTATCGACCAAGAGAAAATAACTGCGAGCAGCACCACCGCCAATTTTTAGTTTTTTGTCACGTCTGGCGATAGCATAACTAAGCGCACCATAAGCTACTGAAAATTCAGGGTGATTGTTCTCAAGTATCTGTGAAGGTTTAGGACTCCAAGAATTACACAGATCTAATATTCTTTGCGTAATTGACTTGCTACGAAACAGTCCGCCATTCAACAGAATTGCATCGGGTATTGTGCCTGAGCCTTGTAATGCCTCTTGTGAAGCATCTTTGTGCAGGTCTAGAAATGCAGCAATATGTTTGCTTATGGCTGGTTCTGCGGCATACGGCAAGCCAAATTCCACAACACCGCTACGTCTTTTATCAGGTAAATCGGCCAATTTGGTGAGTGGAAAAAAACCATCCAGCACAATTTGTCTCACGTCTTCTTGGCTTAAGGTTGTAAAGCGCGAACCACCAATCAATTTGGAACCGCCACCCAATAAGGTGATGGTCACCTGTTCAGGTGCATCTTCGGCAAGTAAACGTTCTTTGGCGGCACGGCATTGTTCAATCAACTGAAACAAGTCAGCAACCGATAAGCGGGATTGATCTTTATTTAACCGGCTTTCAACGAGATGAGCTAGTGCTAAATCAATGTTGTCGCCACCTAGCATGATGTGATCGCCGACAGCAATGCGGGTCAATTTAGGTTCTATCTGATCATGCTCGACCTTTATCAAGGTTAAATCGGTCGTGCCGCCGCCAACATCACAAACTAGCAGCAACCGCACATTTTTTAGTGCATTATGGACATTGCCGATATTACGTCGCAGCCAGTCGTAACAAACCGCTTGGGGTTCTTCGAGCAGCCTGACATTGGTCAACCCAGCTCTGTTTGCCGCTTCCAGAGTGAGTGACCGCGCCGCCTCATCAAAAGAAGCGGGTACGGTAATAACAATATCTTGATTTTCTAATGCCGCATCAGGAAACTGATTTCCCCAAACGGTACGAATGTGCCTGAGATAACTAGCGCTGGCATCGACCGGAGACACTTTCTCAACCTCATCGACACCGCCCCACGGTAGGATATCTGCATTGTGATCAACGGACGGATGTGACAGCCAGCTTTTGGCACTGGTGACCAGTCGTCCTTTAGACTTCGCGCCCAGCAATCGCGCAGCCTCACCTATGATTGCGCGTGTGCCTGGCTGAGAAAAAATAATATCGGTTTCGGATATTTCATTTTCAGCAGGGTGATAACGAACGGAGGGCAGCAAGGGTTTGGTTGCTACTTGTCCGGGGGCAACCAGTTGTTCTATCTGTAATAGCTGTATATCTTGGTTGTGGTCAGTTTTAGCATAAGCAACAACGGTATGGGTTGTGCCTAGGTCAATGCCGACATGGTATTGGTGATTTTTTTTTTGCACTAGCTTGGTGATAACAAGACGTTTAGCTTTAGGTGGTTTATTAATCAAATGTAGCGTTCAGTACACCAAATTTATTTTGCTCATCAGAAGAATGATGGGGCATTTTAGCATGCCCTTGCTTTTGCTAAACGCTTGGTTTTAACAGCAATCGGGTACATTACTAACATCTTGCACCTAGGTTGGTGTTTTTTGCAATTGTATTTAAGGTCTGCGGAGCAGGTTGAGTTGGCATGGCCACCCAGGAAATAGTGTTAACGTTTGCGGCGATGTATGATGCTAATCTATCCAGTACTGATCTTCAAAGCACACCGACACTGTCCTTGAGTAGGTTGCTTAGTGGCAAGTTTGTCGCTGATGTGGGCTACCCCATGGAAATATTCTTGTATGCCTGGTAATTTTCATGTAGAGACAAAGCTCTCTTTTTTAGTTTTTTAAAACCCCAAATTTATCTATGCGTAATATATTTGATCAAGATTGTCGAAGATGTGGAAGACTGGCTGATTTTTTATGTAATATCAAAGAAAAATATCCTGGTTATCATGCCCGTCCTGTTGCCCCATTTGGCGATCAACATGCGGAATTATTAATCGTTGGTTTGGCTCCTGGTATGCACGGCGCTAATGCAACGGGTCGACCTTTTACTGGCGATCATGCGGGAATCCTCCTGTATGAAACACTTTATGAGTTTGGTTATAGCAATAGGCCAATATCTGAATCGGTATCAGATGGGCTTCAACTTAGAAATTGCCGCATAACGAATGCGGTAAAATGCCTGCCACCCCAAAACAAACCGACAACGGGTGAGATAGCGGAATGCAATTCGTTTTTAACGGCGGAATTGGCAACATTGCCAGGAAAAGCAGTCATTTTGGCGTTAGGTACAATCGCCCATCAGTCTGTGCTAAAGGCTTACGGGTACAAGATAAGTGCTGCAAAATTTGGCCATAATGTTTGCCATACCTTGCCAAATGGACGAAAGCTGGTCGATTCCTACCATTGCAGCCGCTACAACACTCAAACCAAGCGCTTGACCAAAGGCACATTTGCCGATGTTTTTTGTACGGTTGGTCAATTACTAGGAACTATTTAACAGAAAAAACAACAAGGAGACAGACAAACAATTTCAATAGTCTGTCACTTATGGCCATTGCAAACTTTTACTGCACTTCATTAAGCAAAGTTTCGTAGATAAGTTTCAAAAGCTTACTTGAACTGTCGTATGAATAGTCAGAGACACCATCCTTTAAGCTGCTGGTATCCAGCTTTTCGTTTCCATCCGCAAATTTTACTGAGACCTTTGTTTCATTTTCTACAGTCTCAACTTTGCAAGCATAAGTTAAGTCATTACTTGTGCCAAAGATATTAAATTCGCCAAATATCCCGCCTGATTTGTAGGAAACAATATACACACCCTGGTTCTTTTTTGCTATTGCCTTTAGGTTGTTGACCCGGATTGCCTGTCCCAAAAGAGTCCAAGCTTCATCAAAATTGCGCTTTATTTTCAGTTCGGTATTGCTATCTTCAACCAAGTAAACATCGGAGTTTAAACCTTTTCTACGCGGTTTTTCATCACCAGTTATTGCATTTTCTTTAGCGTCTTCCTTTATAGGGTCTTTAATCGCCATTTCCGGTGGCTTTTCTAAGCTTTCTGTACTTTGAAGGCGCGATTGCTTAGGGGTACCGCTGCATCCAGCTAAAAATAAAACACACATTAAAACAACGAAAAGTCTCATAGATTTTTACCAAAATGACGTTGACTATCGACCATTGTGTCTTAACACACACATTAATAGAACTTAAATTTTTGAGTATCGTAAAAAAATAAGTCGGAATCACTTACATGACTCCGACTTTTATTTGCAAAGATAAATTTTATTTCTGTTAACTGTAGCCCAGATTTCTGGGGTTATAGTTTAAGCAAGAATTATTATTTTTTCATCATCGATACACTCGTACCTTATTAGATTAATAATTCCATTGTACTTGCATTCTTAACATATCGCCCGATGCCTGCCCAAGATTAGCTACGTTGGTGCGATCCATTGTTGAGTAAGCCATGGTAACTTCAAGGGCTTTCATAACTTGATATTCGACACCAGCTTCTATCTCATCGACCCTAGAATATGGGCTATTGTTAGCTGCTTTCCAAGCACCACTATAAGTTTGCCATTTTACATAAGGGATCAACACACCGTCTTCGCGGAAAACATTGTCAATTTTGTACATGGCTTGCACATAACCACCGCTCAAACTCCTCCTTTCGAGTGAACCTTTACCATCGGGATTAAGGGTAGCACCTTTACCCCAGTTCCATTCTGCTTGTAGGCCGAAAGGTTGTGGGAAAAGCACCGCATGCACGGCGTAGCGTTCTTCTCTTACCCCTCCTTCTGGTTTGGTTTTAGCAATGTCGTCACCTTTCAACTTTGCGCCGGTATCAAAAACAGTCATATCGCCGGTTGGCACATCGAATTGACCATTGATGTAATCTGCACCGACTTCCAGGACTTGTCCTGTGAACGGATACCCCAAAAAGCCTAATTCAATCGGATAGGTGCTGTGTGCGACTATGTATAAGTCGTCATTGGTTTCGTTACGGTTTATACCTTGACCGTTATAAACACCTACACCCAAAATACCGTAATCCCCCGATGTTTTTAAGCCCTTCTTGGTTAAATCTTTCCAAAGCTTTTGGACATGTTCCGGTGACCAGTAAGCCATCAAGCCTAGGTCTCGTTCGCTAGGCACGGCACTGTTTAATGCATCGGCACGATCAAGGGTCAAACGGTTTTGTGACGACTGTAGGTTTTCCCAGCCGAATGGCACTTTGGATTGACCAGCACGAATTCGGTACTCATGCTTTTTATCAAATGCTAAATCGGCGTACGCGTCTCGGAGCTGGGCAAAGTTTTGATTATCGATAGTAGAAGACACAGTAGTTGCGAAATCAGGCTGAAGGTATAACGAAACATAGTCATTGATATCGCCGGAAATTACTAAACGAACCCGACGAAAACTAAAGCTGCCGTTATTTTTAATCCCACCATCACCTGGGGAACGTAACTCTGGATCATCTCCTGCTACACGATCACCCGATATAGGCTGGTTATATCTAAGCTGCGTATAACCACGTACATTAATTTTGTTGTACCATTTTTCTTGTTCTTTCTTATGCACATCCTCGTTGAAGGTTACATGTTCTTCCAAAGCCTTGACTTGGTTTTTCTCCAATTCTATTTCTTTCTTCAATTCTTCAACCGAAGCGCTGTCGCCACCGTAAGCATCGTGTTTGGAGTAGCCATTGCCGCCCCCTGGCTGGACCTGCTCAAATTGCCCCATCAATTGGCGTCCTATGCCGGGTTCGGCATAGATTTGCTTGGTTTTAGTATCGACATACAGATCAATGGCAAATGCAGAGACAGATGCGCCGGCACATAAAACGGCCGCAACTGCCAAGGTAAGTCTGGAAATTTTCATGGATTGCTCTCAATTGATATAAACTGCTGAAAGCTTAAAGGTGAAATGTGACAGAACTATGACATTTATATTACAGTTATGTTACAAAGCAACATAGTGAAAAACATGTTGCTTTAACGCAATTTTTATACCCAGTTGTTTTCGCATTTTATGGAAAACAGGGACTACTAGGCGGATTCAAATTTGAAGGCGCTTTTAAGTATTATATAGTGTCCCAGTCGTAGTTTCAGACTTAAGCGGGCAGGTAATATTCTAAAAAATACACCATCAGTTTGGTCTTTAACCTTACAATACAAAATCTTATCTGTTAATTCGGGTAAATTAAGGCCACTCATCAGATTATAGGCGGCTCTCAAGAATTGTTTTGGGTTACAACCAACGTAGAGTGTGATTATCCAAAAAATCTTCAAGCCAAAGCTTAGCGTTCCAGGCTTAGCCCTTGTCAGTACCCTGTATCTAACAGTCGTCCAGAACAGCGCTTTTTTCAAGGCGGCATTGACCGTGATCAATAAGCCAGGACATGGCAATCTCCCATTCGAGACCGCAATCTACGCCGGATTGACGCTGTTGTTTTTCTTGCTCTTATCGATATTAGCCAGTATTTTATGGCTAATATAAAACGTCAACAGAACCTAGTAATTATGCCAAAATAAACACGCAAAATGGATCGCTCTAGCCCGTAGATAGCGTAAAGTATGGTTAGCGATTTTGAAATCTATATTTATCTGTAAGCCGCTGATACCAATTCTTAATATTATGCAAACGCATCTAAATCAGCAGTTAAAAAATCTGGCGATTTCATTCGCCTCCACCTTTATCCATTTGCTTCAATATTGCACAAGGCGAATACAAGTAAAAAAATGGGTTACCAGAAAGCTCTGGCTCAATGTCCATCTATTTCTGGCGTTAGGCGTGGGATTTATTTTTGCTATCTTGGGTTTCACTGGCAGCGTTTGTGTTTACCGTGAGGCATTAGACGAGTTATTAAATCCGCAATTGGTGATTGAGGAGGTGCAAGGCGGCTATCAATCACTCGACCAGATAATGGCATCGGTTCGATCGGCACATCCAGACCGTCATGGTGAATGGACGCTGGAAATGCCAATGTCTGCAAATGGCATGATGACGGCGTGGTTTGATAAACCCAGGGAGACATACTTCGAACGCTATGCGCCTTTGATGGTATCGGTCAATCCTTACACCGCAGAAGTGGTGGCAAGTCGTTTCTGGGGGCAAACATTAACCACCTGGCTACTGGATTTGCACACGCAGCTACAATTTGAGCAAGCTGGCTGGAACGTCGTCGGTTATTGCGGGTTATTGTTGATGGTGTCTGTTTGTACTGGGCTGTATTTGTGGTGGCCTAGTGTGCAAAACATTCGTTCAGCGTTTAAGGTTAAGTTTCGGTCTGGCTTGATGGGATTGCTATTTGACTTGCATCGCATGATGGGGCTGCTGAGTGCCACCGCCTTATTATTGCTTGCCTTTACCGGATTTCATCTTAGCTTTCCCTCGGTATTGGAGAATCTATCTGGCTCAACCGGCATGGCGCATGGGGAAACAGGACGCACCATTACTAGTACGGCGATACCTAATAATCATCCTACAGGTCTGGAAGCTGCCGAATTTATTGCCCGAGGCCCATTTGCTAAAGCCGAATTGCGTCGGGTGACAACACCCGACGGTAACAGCGGCGTATATCGGGTGAACTTACGCCAGAAAAGTGAAGTTAACCAGCGCCACCCTTACACGACAGTCTGGGTAGATCGCTGGAGCGGTCAAATTAAAGAGGCCAGAAACCCTGCCGTATTCAGTACGGGAGAAACCTTAATAACCTGGATGTGGCCATTGCATACAGGCGAAGCGTTGGGGGCATATGGTCGGCTCTGCTGGTTTTTGGCTGGACAAAGCTTGTTTTTCCTTTACGTAAGTGGCCTCGTCCGCTGGTTACATCGGAAAGGTAAGATTCGGGATAGGGCAATCAATTTTATGGCGTTAAGGGATTTCGATGTGCGACTAAAAAAATCGGTCTATCAACTGCTGCTGTCAATAGACCGATGGATGAATGTATTGGCACAAAAAGCATTGCCTGTTATCAGCCGGATGGTTGTCACCCTGTCGAAATGGCTGGTATATGGATTTGACTATTACCAATCAAAAGTAAGAAAATGAGGGAATGTTTAAAATATCCCCATAATAGTTAGCTTGTGATATAGAAGTAGTTTAAGGGAACTGGTACTTGCCTGAGTTTACTTACTTAATCCAACTATAATATCTAGCAATAATCAACTACTGTCTAAACAATATCTCGAACAGGTGGCAAGGATAATTATGGCACTACAAATTTTTCGCACCAAACAAGTCCAGCCGCCCTACGACGAGTCTGAACAAAGCCTCAATCGCTGCTTATCTGCGTGGGATCTGACTTTTCTTGGAGTAGGCGCGATCATCGGCACGGGTATTTTCGTGTTGACGGGCATCGCCGCTGCCACGCAAGCAGGCCCAGCCGTCGTGTTATCGTTTGTGATTGCAGGACTCGCTTGTGTCTTTGCGGCCTTGTCCTATGCAGAGTTAGCAGCAGCAGTCGGCGGTTGCGGTAGCGCTTATGGCTACACTTACGCCGCATTCGGAGAATTATTTGCCTTCATTATCGGCTGGGATTTATTACTAGAATATGGCATAGCGGTCGCTGCGGTCGCCAATGGCTGGGCCAGCTATCTTAACAAGGCGTTAACTGCCATCGACATTCCTTTACCAGAAGCCTTGACCAAAGCCCCCAAACTGGGAGGTATTATCAACCTACCTGCCAGCCTCATCATCTTGATATTGATGGCGCTACTTATCATCGGCGTAAAACAAAGTGCCAAGGCCAACAATGCGATGGTAATAGTTAAATTAATTACCATCAGCATATTCATCGGGATTGCTGTATTTAATGTACACCCCGAAAATTGGCATCCGTTTATGCCATTCGGCTGGTTTCAGACCTTGCCCGACGGCAAGACGACAGGTGTTTTAGCTGGTGCTTCGATGGTATTTTTTGCTTATGTCGGCTTTGATGCGGTTTCGACGGCGGCTGAGGAAGCCAAAAATCCGCAGAAAGATTTGCCATTTGGCATTATCACTTCATTGGTGTTTTGCACAGTGGTTTATATCTTAGTCGCTGGTTTGCTGACCAGCGTCGTGCATTATTCCCAGCTTAACGTCGAATCGCCCGTTGCCCACGCCCTGAGCCTAATCGGCTTTAACTGGGCATCTGCCTTGATTTCCACAGGTGTAATTGCAGGTCTGACCACCGTTATGCTGGTGCTTTACTATGGCTTAACACGGATTGTCTTTGCAATGTCGCGTGATGGTTTGCTGTCTGCGTTTTTTAGCAAAATAAACCTGACTACCCAAACCCCTGTCCGTATTATTGTGCTATGTGGCATCATTATGTCGCTAATTGCGGGTTTAATGCCCTTGGGTGATCTTGCCGAACTCGTCAATATCGGCACACTAGCGGCATTTGCCTTCGTTTGCCTTGGGGTAATCATATTACGCATCACCCAACCGGAACTGCACAGACCGTTCCGCTCTCCTTTTAGCCCATTGTTTCCCATATTAGGAATGCTGTCTTGTGGTAGTCTTATGTTGTTTTTACCTGCCCTCACCTGGCTACGCTTTGTGATTTGGTTGGTTATTGGTTTAATTGTTTATTTCACTTATTCCATGCACAATAGTAAGTTAAACGAAAACCAGTAGATCCATCCTGTTGATTTTGAATTAAATATTTTGACGGGTGAATGAGTAGATCAAAGCCCGTAAAGTTTTCGCTTTCGCCAAAAAGTGACCCTACTCATTCCCAACAAGTTAGCCGCCAGACCTGCCCGTCCACGACTTTGTTCTAAGGCCTGACGAATGGCTGAAACTTCATCCTCTGGATTAAGAGATATTGCATGTTGTGGTTGTTTCAGCGCTTCTGCAACACGAGGCTCCCTGAATTCTGGGGGTAATTCAGACACGCGCAAAGTCGCCCCTCTACCCACAGCAAATGCGTATTCCACGATGTTATGGAGCTCCCTAACATTGCCGGGCCATGAATAATCCAATAATACACGCATGGCTTGAGGATCAATTTTTTCTATGATCCGCACGCGCTCATCATTGTGCTGTGTAATAAAATGCCAAATCAGCAGACTTATATCTTCCCTGCGCTCTCGAAGTGGCGGCAAAAAAATAGGAACAACGCGTAGTCGATACATCAAATCTTCGCGGAAATGTCCATTCTTTACTTCTTCCCTTAATGAGCGATGAGTCGCCGCTACAATACGAACATCGACATCAATGGTACGGCTTCCACCGACCGGTATATAGTTTCTTTCTTGTAAAACCCTAAGCAATTTAGCCTGTAACTCTAAGGGCAATTCCGCAACTTCATCCAAAAACAGCGTTCCGCCGTTGGCACGCTGAAATAATCCGCTGTGATCTTTTATCGCTCCCGTGAAGGCACCGCGCACATGACCAAATAATTCGCTTTCTAATAAATTACTGGAAAGGGCCGCGCAATTAACCGCCAAAAAAGGCGCATTGCTGCGCACACTTAAGGTATGAATTGCTTTCGCAACTAACTCCTTGCCAGAACCGCTCTCACCTCTGACTAGCACAGTAGCTTCTGTTTCGGCGGCATTTTGGATAATCTGAAAAACATCATGCATCGTCGGTGAGCGGCTTAATATACCGTGAAAATTTTGTCTTGATGTCGCCAACACTTTAGGTAAAAAAGTATTAGATGCTGATTCTGATACCTCCGTCAGTAAAGCGATTCCACCAGCAAACATACCCGATCTATCAAACAAAATCTGGCTAACTTTTTTTAGCGCGATTTTGTCGCCGTTAGCCTGAGTTAGCCTTATGGATTGCGCCTTGTCGTCATCAGCACTAACCAAGGCGTATTCAGCCAAACACGCTTTGGCAATGACTTCTTCCGTCCGTAAGCCTGTTAACCTTTCCATGCCTAGATTCCAATATATTACCTGTTGATTTTTATCAACAATATAGATGGCTGTCATCTCACAAAGGCCAAGCATTTTCGATAACAACGTTGCACAATCGAATTGTGCTAGCCATGTGGAATGGCTAATAACAAATGCTGCTGATTGATTTATTTGTTTCATAAGCATCCAAAATGAATCATAAATACGTTTCATATGAAACTATATATGAAACAAAAATAAAATAATAATAAGTTTTAATAAAAAAATTTACATTAAAAAACAAATAGATAAAATTATTTATTATGTTGGCACGATCTTCGCTGTATAGATTGTGACGGTCAAGAAATATGGCTAGTCACCATAACTCAAAATAATCATTGGGAGGATCAAAATGAAATTAAGATTACTACTCGTAAGTGCTTTACTGGCATTAGCCAGCGGATGCGCGACAACGGCAACGACCCCAACAACAGCGTCGGAACACAACCATGCTGCGATGTCTGCCTCAGGGCAGCCTAAGTACAACACCACCATGAACCCGCGCCAGACAGAGCACCCAAATACCTTGGGCTTTAATGATCTGCACATACAGGCTATCAGGCATCTTAAGCCCGATGTTTTTAGCGCGGAAGACCCAAAATTACAAGCCATTGTCCATCACCACTGCAAAGCCTACGACGACGGCACATTGGTCTGTTTGATGTTTCCAGGAGGCATGAAAGACCAGGATAAACCGATTGGTTTTGAGTACATTATAACCACTGCCCAATTCAATACCTTACCTGAAAAAGAGAAACATTACTGGCATTACCACAAAACCGAAGTCGGCAGGGCTTGCGCGACCTTCCCTGATTTGACGAAAGATGAAGCAGCCGCAATTTTGCCAGCAGTACACGAAACCTACGGCAAGGTTGTCTATTTCCAAAAGCCCGAAGATAAGTTTCCTTTAGGCGAACCGTATGTGCTGATTGTTCAGGACATGCCGGATGTCAAACATTAATCCTCCCTTGCTGTGTATTAAATCCACATAGCCCTGGTCAGCGGGTAAAGGCTTACTTAGCCTCCGCTGACTCTTTTTGATCTAAAACCAACTTAAGTTATTAATGTGGTTAGGGTTTGACTATACTTTTTAGGTGCTGTTATAAAAACCCAAGTTTCTGCCCGTAGGAGAAGATTGATGCGATATTTTTTAACGCTGTTGGTCGGATTAATGGTTTCAGGCGCAGCTGTCGCCGATCAAAATCTCGGTTTGCCGCCGTTAACTGTGCCGATTGATAATCCACAAACCGATGCAAAAATCGCCTTGGGCAAACATTTGTTCAACGATAAACGCTTTAGTGCAGATGGTTCGGTCAGTTGCGCCAGTTGCCATCATTCTGATAAAGCCTTTAGCGATGGACGACCGTTGGCCCAAGGCTTAAACGGACAAACTGGCACACGCAATGCCCCTACCGTAATGAATGCGGCATTTTTTGAAACCCTGTTTTTAGACGGTCGAGCAAACAGCCTAGAAGCACAAGCCTTGGGGCCGTTTACCAACCCCATTGAGCATGGTTTAAACAATCACCAGGCTATTGTTGATACCATCCAAAAAGATTCACATTATGTCCAGCAATTCCAAAAAGTTTTTGCTATACAAAGGCATCAAATAACCATTAACCATGTCACCAAAGCCATTGCCAGCTATGAGCGTAGCTTGATTGCCGGTAATTCGCCTTTTGACCGTTATCTGTTTGGACGCGATCATTCGGTATTGTCAAAAAGTGCTGAACGGGGTTTGGGCATTTTCAAGCGCAAGGGCAATTGTCTGGTTTGCCATGAAATATCCTGGAATAACGCCTTATTTACCGATAACCGTTTTTATAATGTCGGCGTAGGCTTTAAACGGGTAACACCGATTTTAGATGCGTTTATTGCCGCTGTAGACCAGGGCAAAAATTCAGATGATTTCCCGTTAACCGATGCCCAACGTTCTGAACTGGGACGCTTTAATGTCACTAAAGTGCTAACCGATATTGGCAAATTTAAAACACCAACGCTAAGAAATATAATCTTAACTGCGCCGTACATGCACGATGGCAGTATGAAAACACTGGAAGAAGTCATTGAACATTACGATAAAGGCGGCGATAAAAACCGCTTTAGCGACACAGAAATTTTCCCATTGCATCTCACCCAACAAGAAAAAGCGGATTTAGTAGCCTTCATGAAGTCGTTAACCAGTCAACAAGAACCGTAATATGGATGCAAATAACCACTTATTGTCTTGGCGTACTCAAAATTAAAGTGCAACATTTTTCCTGATTAGTGAGATGCTTCAGCCAAACGCTGGGTAGCCCCCTTCTCCCTTCGGGAGAAGGTTGGGATGAGGGGATCTAAAAAGCAAAAAGCCTTGCGGGGAGTCGCTATTTTTGCGAAAGCTTGTTTTGAGGACATCCTGTCCAAACAAGCGGCAAAAACTTAACGCGACCGCCAATGCCTGCGGCTGCCCCAGCCGTCCTGCTACCCTCGTCCCATACCCGACAAGGGGTATGGGACATCGTTGCGCAATGACTCGACGCGATGTCGTAAAGCTGTGCATTTTCACGCCGCAAACAGCGCTTCGTGAAAACACACAGCACTATCGCTTCTGGGGACTACAAATCTTCACTCCGCTAACGCTACATTTCCAGGATTTTCAGCGATTGAACCCCTCACCCTAGCCCTCTCCCCGTGGATGAGGGGATCAGTTCTTTTTAGCTGAAGCCATCTTGCTAATCAGAACATTTATTGAAGGAAAATGGTGCACTTCAACCTTGAAACCACCGAGCAATATTTTATTGCTAATCAAACAAGTGCGGTTTCATTAATGCGGATATTAGGTGTAATATGGCATCTATCGGGTAGAATAAATTGAACGATGCATTTCGTGCCTCAGCGCATCCTTTGCGTCCTAGCAATTAGGTCAGGAAAATAAAGGGGGAAAAGAAAAATGGTGGACATATTGAAAAAAACTGCGCTGGACAAAAAAACAGAAGAAAAAACGAAACAATTAAAAAGGCAGTTAACAAAGCAATTGCATGAAAGTTACGACGTAAGCGAATGGTGTGACTCAATTATTGCCATTAATAGCGAATTAGATAATATCGTCTCTACTAGTCCAAAAATAGAATTTGTTGGTCTTGGAGACGAAGCTGATGATTGTGACTTTACTGATGCAAAAGCAATATTTAGTTCCTTAAATTTTTGTGGTTGCACTAAGCCAGATCAAGCATTAAAGCATATTAAAAATGGCTTGGAGCATATCAAGAAACGTCATGAAACTGAAGATACTGCGTGGATGGAACAAAATGAATTGCACGTTTTTGGAAACGAAGGCGCTGCGACATTTTTTTATTATTGGGCTGATAATGAAAGATTAATCGATCACGGTAGCAGCGTTCCTGGATGGCTTGATGACAAAGGTGAGATGTTGTTGCAGAGATTAATCGAACTAGGTTACTAGCTTATACAATTGTTCCAGCAGATTGATGAAACAGGCTGAAAGCATTGCAAGAAAACCATACACAACAGCTAAAAAGTAGTCCATTAATTCCCGGAATTAGAAATCAATAGAACCTAAACCATATTGATTTCTTAAAGAAACCTCTAATAATTACCTCTCCCTCAGGGAGAGGCTAGGGTGAGGGGTGTAACCAATTGATTGTATACCCTACGCCAACCTTCTCGGCAATAGCTCCTGCATTGCCCTACTACCTACATCTATGTAGGCATCCCAAAAGGAGAAGGAGTTTTTTGAATTTTTAGAGGCACCGATAAGCTTAGCTTTGATAGGCAAAATACCGACAAAACCTAAGGCTTTGCCTTTTCCAGGACTGAAATTTGCATTTCGCCATTCTCTTGCCCGATTTTGAATAGTTGCAAAACATTCATTCCCAATAAAGGCTGGCTTAAATTGGGTACGATGACCGCAGACACATCTTGTACAAGAAAAGGCCCGATCTGAAGCTTTTTTATCTTCGCGGCACAGGCATCGGCAACACCATTAGCGGTATCCATACCTATTTTGTCACCACAATAAATTTGTGCGTCATGAGCGATAGATTCTGGCAACGATACGTATGAAGCACCCGTATCAACAACAAAGTTAAGGGGCTTGCCGTCAACACTAGCATCTGTTACATAATGACCGCTAGCATTCTGCTTAAGCGTTAATACCTGCAGAGGTTGTTTTTTGGCATCTTTGTCTTGCTCAGTATCTGATTCAGAAAGAAGCGGTTTGGCCGCTTCCTTTGGTGTCCAGGAACTGACCATATCGGCAGTAGCCTTACAGGGCGATTTTTGATAAATCAACTTAGCTTGCTGGTTTTTACACTTGTAAATCATGCCCTCGCTCCACGCACTCACACTCGACGCGGCTAAAATGACTATAAATAACAATTGGGCGACATTTATTTGCATAGGTTTCTCATTGCCATGGGGTTAAAAGCCCAAGTTAAATCAATTGCAAGCGCAGGTTTTTCTAGCGGACGTTACAAACTGCTTCAATCATAGCAATGATTGTAGTTTAAATGTGTGAGCCAGCTCTAAATTCTCATAATGGGAATCTCTAAAATTGCCCTGGACCCCAGCTCTCCCTTGGGCATAAGTATCTACACAACTTTTCAATATAACGAAAACAATGGGTTGCCAAATCACCAAGCCCCTCTCCTGCTGGAGAGGGTTGGGGTGAGGAGAATAAAATCAACTGTTTATATCCCCCTCATCCCGACCTTCTCCCTCAAGGGAGAAGGGGCAGATACTTGTGTAGATACTTATGCCCTTGGGGGAGCTAGAGTGCAGCTTGTAATTTACACCAAATGCAGCAAATCCCGATGCCGGCGCACCCTGACCGAAGCAATGCAAAGGAATGAAGCAACCGCCGCCGCCATGATGTAAAAAGAAATCGGCGAATAGGAGCCTGTCACCGTAATCATTTTAGTGACCAATATGGGCGCGGTGCCGCCGAATATCGCCGCCGCTAGATTACAAGCGAGGGACATGCCGGTGTATCGGGTTTTGGTTGGGAATAGCTCAACGACCAAAGTAGGGATAGGCGCAATGTAGGAACCTAAAATAACCGAGAACAGAAGTTGTGCTGTCATTACACTGGTAAAGGTATTCTGCTCCAACAAATAGACATAAGGTATGGCGAAAGCGACGTACGAAATCAATACGATTTTTAGCACAACTTCCCGGTCTTTATTATCGCTGAGCCACGCTGAAATGGGCGCGACAACCATCATGGTCAACAGGCTAAGGGAAAAAATCAGCAAGGAATCTGAGGTTGAAAACTTCAGGAACTTGACCAAAAAGCTCGGCATAAAAACTGTCTGGATATAGAACGGTATGGTCACTGCGAGATAAACGCCTATGCCCAGTAAAATTTCTTTGTAGCTTTGCTGCAACGCTTCTTTAATGGGCGCATCAGAGGTATGCCCCGCTTCTTTGGCTTCCAAAAAGACTGGGCTTTCATCCAGTTTGGTACGGATATATAAACCGACAATGCCAATAAAAAAGCCTAGGATGAACGGGATGCGCCAGCCGTAGCTATCAAATGCTTCCGGGGACATAAGATGCGCCAACGCCGCAGCGATCATCGCTCCGCTAAACAAACCGATCAACATGCTGAGTATGGAGAAGTTACCCATCTGGTTTTTATTCTTTGTGGAAGCGTGTTCAACTAAGTACACAATAGAACCGCCAAACTCCCCTCCGATAGCAACGCCTTGTACCAAGCGAATCAACGTTAATAATATAGGTGCCCACAGATCTATCTCTTGGTAAGTCGGCAGCAACCCTATACACGCAGTGGGAAAAGCCATAAGCAAGATCGAAAGCGCGAGTGCATTTTTGCGTCCATATTTGTCGCCTATATAACCGAAAAACATGGCACCCAAAGGCCGCATAAGGAAGCCCACGGCAAAAATGCCAAAGGTTGCGATGAGCGCAACAGCATCATCGCCAGGAGGGAAAAAATGTTTACTGATGAGTGCAGTAAAGGTGCCGTATAGCGCGTAGTCATACCATTCCAAACCATTGCCTATCATTGTGGAAGCAATGACTTTTTTTACTTGTGACATTTGTAACCCTTAAGATTTGTAGTCGTTTAAAGAAGCTATTTTAAATCATGCAGTGAGCAGCAATCTGGTTCAATATTGTTCAACGACATAGCCTTGCTTTGTCAATTGTGCCAACACACCCTGTTCTCCCGCCAAGTGCAATGCTCCTACTAGGATTAATTCTTTTTCTGGTGTAGTCAGCATTGCCTTAATTTTTGGTAGCCAAGCATTATTTCGACTGATCAGCAGATTTTTATTCAGTTCGGGAAACTCAGTTTGCATGGTTTTGATGGCTATCTTTTCCAGGTCAATCAAATTACCAGTGCGCCAAGCTTTTTTCATTTCATCCATAAATTCTGGCGTTTGTTTGAGTTCCTTGATGGTGGACAGGATCAACTCGTTTTCGCGACCGTTAGCCATGTTTTTCAGTGCGTTAATTTGGGTTTCTGCACTTTCAAGTCCGGTAATTTTTTTATCCGCCTTCTTGGCTTTCTCAAGAAAAAACTGGTCTACTCCAGCACCCGCCAAACCTAAACGTGTCAATTCTGCCATCGTTAAGGTCAAAATCACCATCGAAGGCTTCATTTTCTGCATCAGTGCCATAGATAAGCCAGCAGTTTTGCAATAACGCGTAAGTGCGTTGAAGGTTTTGTTTTTAATCTTGCTTTTTAAGCTTGCGCCTTTTGCGTACATCAGGCTTTGCGCTAACTGTACTTGGGCTTTTGGCTTCGATAACGCTTCGAGGTCGGCTTCCAATACCAACAAGTCGATTTCTCGGAAAACCTGTTCAAACTCATCAGGGAAAGGGTAATCGGACTTGCCTAATAAATGCACCGTCCCGCCGATATAAAGCTGATTTTTTCCCTTACTGACACGCCATAATGAAGTTTCAGCACAGGCCAGACAGGGTAACAACAAACCTAGCAGGAAGATATTCCGCATTGTTATCTTTAAGCTTATTGCCGTTGCCATTAAACCCGTTAAAGCCCGTGAATGATTATCCGTCAAAACAATTTTTTTACTATAGACACGAGGCCAACGACAGGATTTTACCTATCAATGCCCTATTTTTTGTGATAATCGTCAATTTATGATGAGCTTTTGATGTCGCTTATAAAGTTAACGTCAAGCTACGAAAACTGTTATTAGCGCCTTCCAGCGTGCCGTCGTCGCTTAATAATTGCACAAGGTCGTCGTTTCCTGGGTAAAACAGCGCGGCTTCAATATTAAAGCCTGCAAGGTCGAACCTTTTCAAACCGTTGAGTTTTCCAGACTTGCTTGACCACTTATACAACTTACCTTCTTCTTTTTTATGGTCTTCAGTTGCGATATTTTCATGGTAAGGCCCTGCAACGATCAGGTATTTATGGTTTTCGCGCTGAGTAATCTCCCGAATGCCGAACCCATCCAAATCCAGTTCGACGGGGTCGGCAAACTTGGCTTTCAGGCCATGAATAACCTCGAAAGGGTTCAGCAATTCAACCAGCAATGCCTTACCGCTTACCAGCCTGCCTTCCTTGATTTTGCCCCCATTTAACGGATTCCTGAACCCGATCAGCAAGCCATTTTTTGGGGTAGCCGCAAGCCCTTCGATACTCAAGCCGCCTAACGCCTTGGCCTGCGTTTTTTTCGCCTTGCCAAGATGAAACGTATCGAAACGGGAATCTTCCTGCAAATCCGCTATTAAGCTCGTATAGATATTGCCTGCAGCAGTGATAGCGAATTTGCCGTTTTCACTTGCCTTGATGTTGACAGCCAATAAGCGATGGCGCGCCGGCCTGTATTCGCCCGTACGGCTGCTGGAATGCGAGCCTATCCAGAAGTAAGTCCCGTTAATTTCCGCCGCGCTTTCCAGGTCGATTTCCAAATCTTCACCATCTGCAATATCGCCTTTAAATACCATACTCAATTTGATAGTTTGTAGCGGTTTTTCAAGAACGTTACGGTCATAAACACGCAGCAGGTTATCTTCATCATCAGCGACGACAAACACGTTGTTATTTAGCGCAACTGCACCTGATGGATTAGATATGCCTAGATATTTTTTTTCCTGGATGTCATCTGTTTTCATTTACTTAGTCCCAGCCATTTTGGTTAAGTGGGGTTTTCTAATAACCCCGATAACCAATAGTAAGACCAAACTACCCCAGAGTAAACCAGGGATTAGCCAAAACCATTCCTGGTAGAATGTCGCTTGTGGATTTTTTAGGTAAGGCACTTCATAAAGCCCAGCCCAGGGTTGCATCATGGGGGATTGCTCAAGTACCTCGCCGGATGCCAACGAGACCGTAGAAATGCCCGTATTGGTGGCGCGCAATACGGGCCTTCTAAACTCCACACCACGCGCCAACGTCATGTACATATGCTGATAAGGCTCTTGCCAAGTACCATACCAAGAATCATTAGTCGCATTCACAATAAACTGTGCACCCAATACGGCTAAATCCCTTGAGAATTTGGGGAACAAACTTTCATAACAAATTTGCGGCCCCATCTTGAAACCATTCCAGTCAAACAGGATAGTTGGCCCAGGGCCTCTGGCATATTGACCAATCTGGGGAAGAAATTTTTTTATGACAGGAAACGTATCCGCGAAGGGAATATATTCGCCAAATGCCAACAAAATCGTTTTACTGTAATGGGGTTCTACAATTTCACCTTGGTTATCCAGTAAAAATAAGGAATTTGTAAGCAACCGTAATTTCACATCCACACCCAAAGCGCCCGTAATCAAAGGCAATTGCCTGTCACGCAAGAATTGGGAAAGCAAGATGGGGTCTTCCTTATATTTGAATTCTTCGCCCAGTAAAGTAGGAAAAGCCGTCTCCGGCCACATGGCAAAGTCTATCTTGCTGCCTTTATATTCGGCTAAGGCTTTGTCAGTCAAGGCCATGATGCGCCTGATGATTTCCTGCGTATAGCCCTCACCCAATTCTGCCGCCATTTTTTCAGAATTAGGCGTACTTGCCTGAATTAACAGCGTATTAAGTTTGGCATCCGGTTCCGGCAACCTTGCTTTCAACCACAATCCGCCGATATTTAGCAGAATAAAACCCGTCAAAATACTTGCGAAAATGACTTTGCCAGAACGCTGCTTACGCTGCTGCCAAGCCAGATAAAGCGGCAAGTTGCACAATAAAGTCGCCGCACTTAGGCCGCTAAACCCAACGAATTCAGCCCATTGGAAAATAGGGATATTCGCACCATACCAGGAGTAACCGAAATTCCAATCGAACACGGTCAAGGAATATACCTCGCACAGAATGGTTATCAACGCCATCAGCCATAAGGATAAACGTTCCGTCCACTGAAACTTCTTTCTCCCCCAAAACCATAGCACACCCGCTAAAGGAACATATAAATGTCCGACCAATCCAAACACTAACATACCTATGCCAGCAAAAAACCAAGGCAGATGTGCAAATTCATGCAGCGTGTAAGTGACCCAGTTAAACCCAATTAGGGTGAAAACAAAGGCAGTAATCACGCCGCCTAAAAAGGCATTTTTCAGCTTAGTTTGCTGATTCCAAAAAATCCACAGCGGCACAAAGCCAAATAAAGATGCCCAGGGCGGGAACGGAATGTAACTGGTGCCGATGAAAACACCGGATAAGAGCGGCAAATACCAGTTGATGGTTTTGTCGGATGGAATGTTAGTCATGGTTGGGTCGGGGATTTTGATAAAGTTGGGCTATCCGGCAATCAGAAAAGAGCGGATTCTATCATCCCCACAGGGATTAGGCAGTTTTTCGTGAATTGTCGTTTATGTTCTCACAGGTGCAAAATAAGTCACTAATCACTATTGGGTGGAGTAGATTCGAGGATTATCATAGGATAGAAGCCTTCGGTTTCGTAGGTTGTCACAATGCCAAGGTCATTGTTAAGCTGGATGGGAATTGAACCCGTCTGGTTTATTCTAGTGATTAGTTATAGTGTAATCTTATGTCAAGAAAAATGATGGATCAATGGAGTCTGCCCCCATTGATTATTGGGGTTCGTACCTCACCACCAACCTACAAATACCCAACATACGGAATCCCCACCCAAGCCCTCTCGAAACGTAGTTCTGTTGCGGTAGCTATAGGTTAGTTGACTTGCGACGAAACCCGCTTAACCACGCGATGCCCGTAACAAATAGGCCTAAAGCTCCCGGTAACGGAGTTTCAGTTACTGTGATTCCCTGTGTTGTCGTCAAATGGAAATCGGATTCACTTGTTAATAGGTGCAACATTCCCTCGCTGTTATACTGCATCCATGGCAGCCTATCAGAGGTGTCCCTTGAGCCAAACCACACCATAAGAGAATTACTTTTTATACGGTAATCGATACCACCTAAACTAGTATCAGGTAGATCGTCTAGGCTATTGAACAATGGATTGCCTGAGAAATGGATAGAAAAACTTGAAACCCCATCATAAGCTGGTTCGCTGCAAGAACGTCCACTACACGCAGTTATCAGCCCATCTGGAATAGGCATTCCATTCGAGTCCATATTACCAACAGTATCTTTACCATCAAAGCTACCCGTGACGATGCCTCCGTCAGTAAATCCAGCCTGTTTAAAAGTTAAGTGCGCCACTATTTTTCGCGAAAGCTAAAATGGGGTCCATCCGATTTTAGCGGCGAAAAATCACGTGGCGATTAATACCTTCGGCTGCCCGCGTTCGTCCTCGGTTCGTCACGATGCACAACTCCCCTTCGGTACGCTGTGCATCACGACTGCCCAAATGACTTGACGCCGTGTCGGATGGCCTTGCATGCTGACTACGCTTCCGTGTACTCCTTCATAGTGTGCAGCCTTGACGGATGGGCTACCAAGAGCCACTATCAGAGGAATAATACTCATGGATATAAAATTTAGTTTCATGTGATTCACCGCTTTAATTAAAGGAGGCTTTGGTTAAACATATTGTTATCGCTACAAAATTATTAATTAAACCAGCTTTAGCCTCTTCCAATATGAAATGAGTCTGGAGGAGTTGTGAATTTCTACCAAGGAATGCGTCCGAATTAAATAGCTGAAGTTCTAAATCGCATCATGAATGCAGCCGAGTAGGGTGAATCCCATGCACCTACACGTATATTTTAAATTCACCCAGTGAATTAACTATTTTGTAGGCATCTATTTAGCTCTTCATAAGTTTTTTTAGCACCCCAGCCCAAGATTTTTGACGTAATATTGGCGAGTTGATCTAATTGATCCGGCGTTATCCTTGCCAGTATCAGCATGGGTATTCTCCGTCTCAGTAAGTCATCCAGGTGCATAACCATCTCGTGTCGGGTACAAAAAACCAAATCAGCCATGATAAAAGGCAGCTCTGGGGTTATTCGCTTAACCAAAGCTGGATCATCCTCACACAGATCGAAAATACCGGAGACCCTGTTGCCGTGCCGCTTGACCAACAACAAAGCGCTTTCCATATCGATGCCAAGATGTTGTGCCTTAGCCAGTGAAGTATTTAGCAATGATTGATGATCCGTATTGGAAAGCCAAGGGAAGGCTTTGCCAAAAGTTGGGCAATCCGTATGAATTCCTAAATTCTTGCAAAGGGTATCGACAATGATGGCGGCATCTTCCCTGGCGGAGGTAAATTTGCCGCCGATTGATGAAAGCAAGCCGTTTGGGGAAGTTTTTAGAACCCAATCACGGCTTATATGGGAGGGGCTATCATTATTGCTCTGTTGCAAAACCCTAAGCCCGGTAAACTTCCCAATAATGTCTTGTTCAGTCCAGTTTACGAATTTAAGTACCTGATTGGCTTCGCTTAATAAATATTTTATGTCTTCATCGGTGATGGGAATATCATCAATATCGCCGTCATAGTTGGAGTCGGTTGTTCCCAATAAGGTCAATCCGTACCAAGGGATGATGAAGAAAACACGACCATCCGATTGTGCTGTTAATAGCAAAGCTTCATCATTGAGGACTTTAGGCAGGATTAAATGTATGCCTTTGGATAATCGGGAGCTGTCACCGTCTTTTTGGAATAACGATGACCAGCGTCCGGTGGTATCAACGACTAGGGATGCTTCGATTGTTAGCGTTTCATCGGTGATTTTGTCTTGAACAATAGCGCCACCAACTTTGCCATTTTTAGCTATTAATTCAATAGCTTCGCAATAATTAACGCAAGCTGCACCGGCACTGCAAGCACCGTCTATCAACTCAAGCACAAAGCGGGCATCGTCGGTTTGGGCATCGAAATAAGTGAACCCGCCCGTTAATCCATCAGGATCTAAGTAAGGGAAATGTTCGATAAAATCAGCTTTTGAATGGTATTGGTGTTTTTGGGTTGTCGGTATGTTACCGGCAAGGAAGTCATATAGAGCTAAGCCAATTTTCAGTTGAAATGAACCTATGCGACTGTTTTTGTAAACTGGAACGCCAAATCGTAACGGCCAAACTCGATGGGGAGCGGCTTGCAAAAACATACGACGCTCGGCCAAGGTTTTTTTGACCAGCTTAAAATCGAAGGTTTCCAGGTAACGCAGTCCGCCATGTATGAGTTTGCTGGAAGCAGAAGATGTTGCACATGCCCAATCGCCTTTATCAACGATGGCGACTTTAAGGCCACGAAGTGCGGCATCGTAAGCCGTCCATGCGCCGTAAATGCCACCCCCGCAGACCAGTACGTCGAATGATTGGTTTTTTAGTTGGCTGAAATCTCTGTGCATGGCCTATATTGTAGGCGATTGATGAAGTTTAGTCGGAATGCTATGCCTTAATTTTATCTGTGAACTATACTGCGATTCTTAACAGTTGCTTTAAAAATATTGAGATTTATACATTTTTACAAGAGATTAAGTGCGATATGTTATAAAATACATGCACTTTGTAAGTGCTTGATAGCATGAGTTTTCAACGCTAGCTAGCCGTTTTTCATTATATTCGATATTTGTTTTTCGCAAATATCCTTTGGAGTCACTTAATGCGTATTATCCTTTTGGGAAGTCCCGGTTCTGGCAAGGGTACCCAAGCCCAGTTTATCACTGAAAAATACCGGATCCCCCAAATTTCAACAGGCGATATGTTACGTGCTGCGGTACGTGAGGGAACGCCGTTAGGACGTGCCGCAAAACAGGTCATGGACTCTGGTGGGCTGGTTTCTGATGACATCATTTTAGGTTTGATTAAAGAACGTATCAAACAGGATGATTGTGCCAATGGCTTTCTGTTAGATGGTTTTCCACGCACAATTGCCCAAGCCGAAGGCCTAGCGGCGATGGCGGTTGACGTTGACACGGTGATCGAGATCGTGGTCGATGATGAGCAAATCGTAAAACGCATGGCAGGACGGCGAGTGCATTTGCAGTCTGGTCGCACTTATCATGTGGAGTTTAATCCACCAAAAGCTCAAAATACCGATGATGTCACTGGCGAAGCCCTTATCCAAAGGGACGATGATAAAGAAGATACGGTACGTAAGCGGCTTAGTGTTTATCACGACCAGACTAAGCCGTTAGTCGATTATTATGCTGCGACAAATCAAACGGCTAAGTTCTATTCGATTGCCGGTGTCGGCAGTGTTGATGAAATCACCCAGAAAATCTTCGCTATTTTGGGTTAAACCCCAAAAACGGGTGATTTCAAGTAAGTTACAGATTTAATTTAGATGATTATAGTGAGTAAAAATGACCAAACTTTATAACGTTGCCGTAGTCGGTGCAACGGGTGCTGTTGGCGAAGCTATGCTGTCAATCCTGGAAGAGCGGAATTTTCCTGTTGGTGAAGTTTATGCCCTGGCGAGCAGCAAATCGGTTGGAAAACGAATTCCCTTTAAAGGTGGATCGTTAAAAGTTGACGATTTGGCGACGTTTGATTTCTCAAAAGCGCAAATTGGCTTATTTTCTGCGGGTGCGTCCGTTTCTGCTGAATACGCTCCCAAAGCGGCGGCGGCAGGTTGTATTGTGATTGATAACACTTCACACTTCCGATATGACGATGATATTCCCTTAGTCGTACCAGAAGTTAACCCTGACAAAATCGCAGATTATAAAAATCGTGGCATTATTGCTAACCCCAATTGCTCTACTATCCAAATGTTAGTGGCGTTAAAACCGATTTATGATGCGGTGGGTATAAGCAGGATTAATGTCTGCACCTATCAGGCGGTTTCCGGCACAGGCAAAAAAGGTATCGAAGAGGTTGTTAAACAGACAGCCAGATTATTGAACGGTCAACCCATTGAAACCAATGTCTATCCTAAGCAAATCGCATTTAATGTGTTGCCACAAATTGATGTGTTTATGGATAATGGCTACACCAAAGAAGAGATGAAAATGGTCTGGGAAACCCAGAAAATTCTTGGCGATCAATCTGTTATGGTGAATGCCACGGCGGTGCGGGTGCCGGTTTTTTATGGTCACTCTGAGGCAGTTCACATCGAAACACGCAGTAAAATTGATGCTAAGGCTGTAAGAGAGTTGCTTTCAAACGCTCCAGGCGTTACGGTGGTGGATGAGCGTAAGAATGGCAGCTATCCCACGGCGGTGACTGAATCATCAGGACATGACGATGTGTTTGTTGGGCGAATTAGGGAAGATATTTCGCATCCTTTAGGTATCAATTTATGGGTAGTAGGCGATAATGTGCGTAAGGGTGCAGCTTTAAATAGTGTACAGATAGCTGAAATGCTAGTAAAAAATCACATCTAGTCTAATCTTGACTCTATATTTATGACAGTTTGTGGTAAAACATCATGATCAATTTTAAGGAGATGGATGCGTGCGTAACTTAACTAAAGCTTTAACGGTGGTATCGTTACTGGCTCCCGTTAGTGGACATTCGTTAGGAATCGGTGATATCAGAGTGCGCTCAGCTCTTAATCAGAATCTTAGCGCCGAAATTTCATTAGTGGCTTCTCGCGGGGAAAATCCATCAAATATCAAAGTAAGTTTAGCTCCTGCTGAAAAATTTGACGAAGCGGGCGTGCCTTGGTCTTATTTCCTCTCAAAAATCCGTTTTCAACCGATTGTTAAGCCGAATGGCTCGATGGTTATCAAAGTAACCTCAAGAGAAGCCCTAAAGGAACCCTATCTTAACTTCTTGCTCGAAGTGAGTTGGCCAAAAGGTAATCTGTATCGAGAATTTACGGTTTTGGTTGATCCACCGGCTGAATATCAAGCACCAACTTATCAGGAGCGAGCATATCAAGAACCCGCTTACCCTTTAACATCGAAATACGAAAACTATCCGCCTCAGCAACAAGAATATGCACCACGACAACGCCGTGTCCGACATACAGCTAAACCACGGCGCAGTTCAGCGGGTAGCTACGGTGGTCAGATTACCACCAGAAGAAATGATACCCTATGGAATGTGGCTGAACGTGCGCGAGGTGCTGGCGTTTCTGTAGAGCAGATGATGATCGCGATGTATGAAAAAAACCCGCACGCTTTTTTTCAGCAGAACGTCAACGCATTGTCGGCAGGTAAGACACTCAGAGTTCCAGATAAAAATGTAGTTCAGCAGACCTCTCGGCAGGAAGCTTTGGCCGAATTCGGCAGACAAAATGATGCCTGGAACAACAACCGTTCAGGTATACCTGCTGGACAAACACAGCTTGCAAAAGAAGATGAGGTTGATAGCCAGTTAAAGCTGGTTGCGCCAACAGATGCTACCGTTGGTCAAAACGAAGCGGTTTCTCCATCCAGCGAGCAAGCAGCAGGTAATAGCAATACAGCGTCCCCTGATAGGCAAGCCGCTGCCGATAAAGAAAGCACGAAAGCAACTGCGGCACCTGTCGATGATGCCTTACAAAGCAAGGTCGCCGCACTGGAAAAACAGATGGCGATGATGCAAGAGCTGATCGTTTTAAAAGACAAGCAACTTGCAGCATTACAAAACCCTGCCCAGACTCAGGCGACCCCCACTCAGACTCAGGCACCAGCACAGGTTACGCCGCCAACCTCTGTTAAACCAGAGCATTTAACACCAGTTACGCCTGAAAAGCCTCTCAAAGCAGCAGCCACTCCAAAACCTATTCAACCCATTACAGCACCTAAGCCAGTTGTTAAGCCAATCAACAAAATTGTGCAACCTGAGCCAATTCCTCAACAATCCGATTCCTCTTATTTGTGGTTAGTTGGCGTTGTTGGCACAGCTCTGTTGTCGTTATTTGGCTGGTTGTGGTGGCGGAAGAAGAAACTTATTGAAGAAACCAATGCTGACAGTATGTTTGGCAATTACAGTGCCATGCGGAACAGCGGTTCGACAAGTATATTGTCTTCAGGTAAAGGGGGATCTGGGGTAGCCTCCACGACAATTTCTGGTGAAAGTTCTTTCCTGAATGACTTCAAGGCCAGCGATTTCGAATCATTCGAATCGTTTAATGTCGACCATGGTGATATTGATCCTGTTGCTGAAGCAGATGTTTACTTGGCTTATGGACGTTATCAACAAGCAGAAGATTTAATTAAGCAAGCGATAACGGACTCCCCAGATCGTGATGAGTGTAAATTAAAGCTACTTGAAATTTTTCAAGGTAGCTCAAGTAAAGACGCCTTTGAAAGCTATGCAAGGGAGCTGGCTGATGCCGGTAAAAATCGGGATACTGCTTTTTGGGGTAAAGTGATTGAATTAAGTAAGGGTATCAGTTCGGACTCTGAGTTATTTTCATCCCCAATTATGAGTAGCGCAGCAGTTTTTGCAGCAAAGTCTGAAGCACTTACTGAAAATGTGCTGTTCAACTCGTCAGCTGGGAAAGATACCAATATCAAGTCAACAGACAACGCTGAATATTTAGGTGTGGCTACGTTTGAAATTCCTGACGACGACGATGTAGAAGAATCGCTTTTTGATCCGACATATGAAGAGCTGATAAGTCAAAATCCAGATGAGCCTGTCGATGAAATAGCGGAAAATCAGGACAATGAGACAGACTTCAATCTTGATTCATTTGAAGACAGTTTTGGTGGACAACAGGACAATGAATCGATTGATTTTGATCTCGGCCCATATCCCGAAACCACTAAAAAAGTAGAGACCAAGAACACGTCCTTTACGCTTGGTGAGATGGGCGAGCATTCTTCTTCATCACAGTTAGAAGGCAAAGGCGAAGTGGAGTCATACGAATTTGATTTCAATCTGGATAAGGCTGAAGGCAATAAGCCAGCCAGAACAGAAAAAACTCAAGAAAATAATAGCTGGAATCCTGACCAAACGGTTGATTTTGCTGTAGACGAGCTTCCTGAGGCAGATACCTTCGGCAATGACACTATCGACTTTAATTTCGATTTTGAATCTCCGCAAACGGGTTTCGATAAACAATCTAGTCAAGATCAAGGCTTTAAGGTGTCTGACTTGACTGATATGGACGAAATGGAGACAAAACTGGACTTGGCAAAAGCCTATATGGATATGGGGGATGCGGATTCTGCTAAAGAGATTATCGAGCAGGTGCTAGAAAAGGGATCTGCGGAACAAAAGAAAACTGCCCAAGAGCTTCTGGATGATTTGAGTTTGGGATAGGCACTCTCGAAAGTCTCGATTATAAAAAAGCCCCGGTAAGGGCTTTTTTATTGCTTATTCACCAGATAGTCCAAAATAAGCTGGCGATGATTGATAAAAATAGAAATACGTTGTTGTAAAATCAAAAAATAAGTAGCAGTTTGCCCGTGCCTTTTTTGGATTAAGCATTTTTCCAATGCCGTTGCAGATTCTTCAATGTCTTGCAAACAGCATATTTTTGCGGATCCATTGAGTTTGTGGGTTACATCAAAGGCAAGTTTATACTGTCCAGTTTTGAGAGCTTCTTCGATACAGCTAATTTGTGATGGTAATTCTTCGAAGAGCTTTTTGTAGAGAGTCAAGACCAAGCCACTGTTATTACGGCTTCTGTCCAATAAAGCCTGGACAGAATTGAACGCTGCTGTGATCGTGCAGTTTTCTGTTTTAACTATCGAAACCACACTAAGTCCACCCAAGGTTCAGGTCAATAATGATAAGTTTAAATAACATATTAGCAATTCAAATTGTCCGAGTTCTTCAGATGGGTTAATCATTTGCCCCAGCTATTGAAAGAAATATCTTAAAAATCGGTTCATGTTGATAGAATGGAACTCGCAAACATTCCCGTATTTTAACTGATTTATCTTGAAATGAAGTATCCGACTGAAAATAACAATTTCCTCAGTGAACATATCGGTTTGATGAACAATAGTTATCGAAAGTTGCTGGGTGCAGAATTAATCCAAGAAAATAAAGCGCATGAAACGTTAGAAAAATCGTTGTTTTACGCACCTTTTGTTATCGTTTCCCACAATACCGCCGAAGATCCAGTATTTAATTATGCAAACCTGGCAGCCTTGGAATTATTCGGGTTTAGTTGGGACGAATTTATAAGGTTGCCATCAAGATTGTCAGCAGAACCTGTCCATCAACTCGAACGCGATAAGTTACTGGCAGAAGTTAATCGAAAAGGCTATATAGATGATTACCAAGGTATTCGCCTAACAAAAACGAACCAGCGGTTTTTGATTAAAAATGCCGTGGTATGGAATTTATTGGATAGTGACGGACGTTATGCAGGTCAAGCGGCACGGTTTGAGCAATGGCAATTCTTGTAAGCACTAAAAACTGAAGCCGACTAAATGGTATTAGGCGGCGGTTTTGTCGGCTTTGGGTTATTAAGATTTTGACTAGGGTTGGGCGGTTTTTTCAGGGAACGGCCAAATTCATCTAACTGGCCTTTAAGCTCGTTACCAAAATTTTCCATTTCTTTTTCAATCAAAGGCACAGATTCTTCCAGTCCTTTTGTGAAGTTATCGCCCAGCTCTTCTAATTTCTTTACGATGCCATCAAATGGCACCATCGCGATATTGGTGTGGGTTTGGGCAAAATCAACTTTCCAACTGTCTTTTTCTTTCAGCAAAACCGTATCGAACGTTACCGATTTTTTATTTCTGTTAATCGTGGTGACAACTAAGGCATTGGTTTGGTCACTTAGGGTGACTGCACCTATAGATATTATGGAATGGTTATCGATGTCTTTAAGGGTAACCAAATGTTGGGTAGCTTGGGTTACTTGTGTTTTGGAAGCCTCTAACTCCCCTTGCGCCAACGTTTGCCAGAATTTTGTGGTAACGGCTTCTGGCGTTGTGGGTTCACAGCCGCAAAGTAAGAAAACACAAAAAAGCCCAGCGAAAAGGACTGGGCTTTTTATGGATAACATCAGATGACTACTTTTCGCCACCAAACACGCCCAGAATTTGCAGCAAACTCAGGAACAAGTTGTAGATGGAAACATACAAGGAAACTGTCGCCAAAATATAGTTGGTTTCGCCGCCGTGGATAATCTCACTAGTTTGAAACAGGATCATGCCTGACATCAGCAAGATGAACATGGCGGAAACCGCCAACGACAAAGCAGGGATGGAGAACAGTACCGCACCGATTCCAGCCAAAAATGCCACCAAGATGCCTACCATCAAAAAACCTGACATAAAGCTGAAATCTTTGCGGGTTGTTAAGGCATAACCAGAAAGACCCAGAAAAATTACGCCAGTGCCGCCTAATGCAGTCATGACCAACTCATTGCCGTTACTGAAAGCCTGGGTGTACATGCTTATGATAGGCCCGAGGGTTAAGCCCATGAAGCCCGTTAGGGCAAATACAAAAACCAGACCCAAACTGCGGTCGCTAAATTTAGTGGTCAAAAACAACAAACCATAAAATCCCACCATCGTTACAATTAGTCCAGGATGGGGCAGGTTGAAGTACATGGAAGCCCACGCCGTCATTGCGCTGAACAGCAAAGTCATGGACAACAACAAGTAAGTATTTTTCAATACTTTGTTAGTTGACAGAATGCTAGCTTCTGAATGGGAAATAGCAGTATTTAATCGCATAAACGTAAATTCCTTAAACAAGTGAATAACAAAAACTGAGACTAGCTAATCCTATAAGAGTTTCATAAGATGGCTAAGATAATTTAGCATATCAGCTTTTTCCTCAGTTGTCGTATAAGTTGTCGTATAAGATTAAGTTGTCATTTAAGATATAGTAGTCTGTCCACTAAATAATCACCTGCGAACAAAAAAGTGTTTACCAATTTACCCTTTTCTTACCGCATTCGGCGCAGCCATCGGGTTGCCAATGCGCGTATTGTCGTCAAACCCGGTCTGGTGGAAATTGTTGCGCCTTTGCAAATACCTGAGCATAAGCTGCATAAGTTTGTCCAGGCCAAGCAGGAGTGGGTAACGCAAGCGTTAAAAAAAATGGAGGCTTCAAGTCCACAACAAAGTGGTTTTATGCCTACTGAGTATAAATCCGGTGCCGATATGGCTTATCAGGGTAAGGTTTACCCATTAACGGTTCTGCCATCGAAATTGAAACGAGTGAAAATAGAGTTTATTGATGGTTATAAAGTGCATATCCCCGTAGCCATGAATGCTGACGAACATAACCATCAAATTAAGGAAGCCTTGATCCGCTGGATGAAAAAGCAAACCAAACAGCTTGTGGAACAGCTTGTTGAAGTCCACGCCGCTAAACAACAGTTATTTCCACGCACGATAAGTATTAAGACGCAAAAAAGTCGCTGGGGAAGCTGTGGCATCCATAACGACATCAATATCAACTGGTTGCTGATTATGGCCCCCAAAGAGGTGTTGGAATACGTTGTCGTGCATGAGCTTTGCCATATTAAAGTCAAAAATCATTCTAGCCAATTCTGGACATTGGTTGCTGAACACATGCCGGATTACCAAAATCGCCGGAATTGGCTAAAAAAGCAAGGTCGTAGCTTGATGATGGCGTTTTCTGAACAATCTAACTAAGCAATGAGCAAAAAAAACAAAACCGCCTTTGTTTGCGAGCAATGCGGGGCGGATTACCCTCGTTGGGGTGGGCAATGCACCAGTTGCGGCGAATGGAATACCATCAAAGAAGTCAGGTTGGGGGTGGTCAGTAATGAGCGCACAAGCCGCTCTTTAGGCTACGCTGGCAGCGTTTCCGAAGTGAAGTTGCTGTCAGATGTCAGTTTGGTAAACGCTGAACGCATTGCTACCGGCATATCGGAATTTGATCGTGTCCTGGGCGGCGGCATCGTGACAGGTAGTGTCGTGTTGATAGGTGGGGCACCCGGCGCAGGTAAAAGTACCATTTTGCTGCAAGCCATTGCCAATATTGCTGTACAAGGCATTTCCGTGCTGTATGTGTCCGGTGAGGAATCCTTACAGCAAATCGCGGAACGAGCGCATCGTTTAGGTTTGCCAGCCGACAAAATAATGATGCTGGCAGAAACCTCCGTGCAACGAATTTGTGATGTGTTAGATGAGATAAAGCCTAAGATTTTGGTGATCGACTCCATTCAGGTCGTTTATACCCAAGATGTCGAATCAGCACCGGGTTCAGTCTCCCAGGTCAGGGAATCGGCTAGTTACCTCACCCAATACGCAAAAAAGCACCACATTTCGATCTTTATGGTTGGCCATGTCACTAAAGACCAATCCTTGGCTGGGCCGATGACCTTAAGCCACATCGTCGATACCCAGGTTATGCTCTCATCTACAGATGATGCGAGGTTCAGGATGCTGAGGGCGGATAAAAACCGCTTTGGCAGTGTTGGCGAACTGGGTTTTTTTGCGATGGACAGCACGGGACTTAAAGAAGTCAAAAATCCATCGGCGATGTTTCTGAACAGGCCGGATAAGCCTTCTCCAGGTAGTGTGGTAACGGTGTTATGGGAAGGTACTCGCCCGTTGTTGGTGGAGATTCAGGCTCTGGTAACCGAATGCCAATACGGCAATCCACGGAGGTTGGCGGTCGGTTTCGACCAGAACCGTCTCGCTATGTTACTGGCTGTATTGACCCGGCACGGCGGCATAGTTACAGCCAATGATGAGATTTACGCCAATGTGGTCGGTGGAATAAGGGTCACGGAAACCAGCTCCGATTTGGCGATTATCATCGGCATCGTCTCCAGTTTTCGGGATAAAATCATCCCGCACGATGCGTTTTTTTTCGGGGAAATCGGTTTAAGCGGCGAAATAAGGCCGGTTGCCAACGGACAATCGCGTTTAAACGATGCCGCCAAGCATGGGTTCAAAAAAGCCGTGATACCCAAAGCCAACGCGCCTAAAAAAAGAATAGAGGGGCTTCATATTTTTCCAGTTTCCACTCTTGCAGAAGCGTTGGATGTGGTGGGTGGTTTTTAGTGCCGATAAAATGAAGTAGTATCTAGAAAATAAATATGCCACAAACCTGACAGCTACATTTTACTCACCATAATATTAATGGGCTTATAAAAAATATACAGTTTATTTATTAGCTACCTATCAATAGAATAAGTTGACATAGGTGTTTTATTCTGATATTTTCAAACTTCCACTTAACTGTTAAGGATTACGCGTATGTTTTACGCAAAATTTAGGCAAGCAACATTGTTATCTCTTTTAACGATATTTGCCGCAATTGGTCTTTCTGCACCAATTGCGTATGCTGAAGTTCAACTCCCAAAAATAACACCAAAATATCCAGGCTGCCATAATTTTGGCAAGTTAGCCGTGCCGCTTGATTTTATTGCCTATCTTGAGGAAACAAAACTTGACGATCTAGGTTTAATGGACGCTCACGATAGTTTCCGACCTACCCATTCCAATCCACAAAACACCGAGTGGATGGCAACCATTCCCGATTTGCAAGATCGTCTCGAAATTTGGCGGATAGCGACCAAACGCTCTGATAATGGCAGTAGTGATGAGTGTTCACCATCTCAATATTTGAAAACTCACATTACTCCAACAGCCTTTAGCCGCTGCGGTTATAAAACCCACCAGACCACAGCATTCATTGTCACAGAATATTTTTCGTAAACAACAAATTTCTATCCAAGTCTATGATGATAATATCGTAGACGGCGATATAGTTCATGTTTATTTGAATGGGAAGTTAGTTCGTGCCAATGTACCGTTATTGAAATACCCAGGAATTACTATTCCGTTAACCCTCCAAGCATCCGCTTCACTTCCAACAAAAGTGAATAAACTGACATTGCTCGCCGCTTATGGTGGTACTGCCTTTACAGAAGTTTTTAAAGTCACCCCAGGTATTAGTATAGCCACTGCAAACGCAGGGTCTATTGTACGTGGCGGCCCTAAACTCGATGTTTACCCCAAAGCGATAAATATTATGGATCTTCCACCGGTATTTTTTGATAGCGTTACCGTTGGTCGATATTCTGATGCTGCAAATATAGGCTTAGAGCTAGTTTGCTATGATCCATTTTCAGTAGCCCAAAAACAATCGACCAAACATGCGATTGATGCGTTAGCGGGAGTTCCAGATACTAAAGGACGAGTGCATAAAAACCGTATTGTGACTATAGATCGCCTTGGAACAAATGCCAGAAGATATTTATCAACAAAAGGCTATCCTAAAATTACCGGCAATGACAATGATGAGTATCCGCCAGCAATATTCAAAGAAAATAACGGTTCTGCGCATGTCAGGAGTATATTGCTTAACGATAATCGCAGTTTCGGTGGTTATCTTGGTAGTGTCCTTTCAGGAACCAATGCGCTTAGCCCCCTCTACCCACTTTATAAAAACGGTGATCAAGTAGAGTTAACAGTAGCTCCACGTAGCCTAGTTAAAGGTTATCCTCTTTATTGCAAAAATGCCTGGTAATGAAATTGGTATCTTTTGTTATTGGTATTTCCTACAGCACAGCTTACATCTACGATTGTACGCAAGAAGGAGAATATCATCTATTAGATGACATAGACACATATTGCGGCCAAGGATTTAAATGGCAACCCGGCTGCCTAACCCTTTTTGCGATACATGGTAGCGGTTACTGGAACTTTGAGGTGTTTTTGGAAGAGCGGGTGCAGCCTAGCACAAATGCTGCCCGCACGATTCAAATGCCTTATGTTGTCTCTGACGATAGAGGGCTTACGGTTGAAGAAGGCGGTGGCGGAAACACATATATGGACATTATTAAAATTCCTGTCGGTTACTACTCGTTAATCGTTGAACAGGGCTTTAACGGACAATCCCAGACAGATGAAGAAAAAGATGAGTTGGGTATATGGTGTCGGTTATGGTTTACCCAGGCTGATAATGTGGAACCAAAAATTTTGGTTCAAGACGCGGAACTCAATCCGCATTATCCATTAAAACTGGATGGTCTGAACACCGACAAATAGTATTAAAGAAAATCATGCGGGTTGCGACATCATTACCTATTGGGATTCTTTATAGCACAGCATACATTTATGATTGCTCAGTGAGTGGATTCGCTGAAAATTCGATTGAAGATGTGCATTGTCAACGCGGGGAGTCGCTATTTTTGCGAAAGCTTGTTTTGAGGACGTCCTGTCCAAACAAGCGGCAAAAACTTAACGCGACCGGCAATGCCTGCGGCTGCCCCAGCCGTTCCTTACGACTACGCTCAGGACAGGCTCTGCTACCCTCGCCCCATACCCGACAAGGGGTATGGGACATCGTTGCGCAATGACTCGACGCGATGTCGTAAAGCTGTGCATTTTCACGCCGCAAACAGCGCTTCGTGAAAACACACAGCACTATCGCTTCTGGGGACTACAAATCTTCACTCCGCTAACGCTACATTTCCAGGATTTTCAGCGATTGCCAACAAGGATTTAGCTGGCTGCTTGGCTGTGTAGCCCTTTTTAGTCTTAAGGGAATCTCTAAAAATTCAAAAAACTCCTTCTCCCTCTGGGAGAAGGCCGGAATGAGGGTAATAAAATCAAGCAATTATATCCCTCACCCTAGCCCTCTCCCAGAGGGAGAGGGGATTATTAGAGGTTCCCTTAACAGTGTTGGAACATTGAATGTCCAACTGTTTCAGGATCAGCAAGCCCACCATCAGGCGAATGAGATTGGATGGCCTGCCCTAGCCTTGGGTGTAATGTTTGGCAAAGGCGCTGTCCAATTCGAGCCAGGGGATAACCTGTGCCATCCGCAACAGTGGATCGCTGGGATCGAGTTGCAGCAACAGGTCGATGCCAAAGAAGTTGGTCTGGTGGCCTGTGCTTGAGGGTGTAAACATGTTGATCCTTTCGACCGAGAAACAAGGGCTTATTTTATCATTTCCGGTCGATTGGTGGGGCATTATTTTGATAATTATTTATATATTTCAATGGTATGAGGTATTTTTCAGAGCTGACTAATTAACCTTTTGGGCATTTAGGAGATATCAAAACCCTCAATGCCCTCACTTTTGAGTTCAATTATGAAGCCTGACGGTTTACCAAACTGGAAGCGGAAACAATCGGCCTACAGGATGACGCTTTAGCCGAATGGCTTCCTCGTTTGGGCTATATTCTTATCGCCAGTTGGATGGCTTATTCCATCCTGGGGAGTCAGTTTACAACGGTGATGCCGGACAATATCTAATCGACGATATCAAGGTGACTAAGCCTTGCAGCGTCTGCCCGTCACGATAAACCTGAAAATCAGGTGATAATCCGATAACACGGCGAATATTTTTTCCCAGGTAGTTTCATCCGGTGTTGTGCAACGAACGAGGCCAGCAAGGTGTCCATTAATGACATGATGTGGCTATCGCCATTAATTTCAAAGTGTCCGTGACGTTCAATGGCACGTATGCCGGAATCTTTGACATTACCTGCGACAATACCCGAAAAGGCACGGCGCAAATTAGCGGCAAGCTGGTGCTTTTCTTGATTGCGGTGCAGAGCCAAGGCTTTCATGCTGTCGTGGGTGGGCGTGAATGGCTCTTGAAAAACCGGATCAATCTTTAGTAACCAATTAAAATAGTAAGCATCACCGTGCTGCTTACGAAATGCCCTGACCTGGCTAATACCGACCTGCATTTCACGCGCCACCTGCTCTGGATCGTCGATGATAATTTGGTATCTGCGTTGCGCTTCTTCTCCCAACGTGGCTGAGATAAATTGGTCGATTTGCTCAAAGTACACTTTCGCGCTATCAGGGCCGGAAAATATCAACGGAAATGGCATATCCTTATTATCGGGATGGAGCAGAATGCCTAAAATATATAGGATTTCCTCAGCCGTACCCGCACCGCCTGGAAACACCACAATGCCGTGACCGGTACGGACAAAGGCTTCCAAACGTTTTTCAATATCTGGCAGAATGACCAAGTCATTGACAATGGGATTAGGAGATTCCGCCGCAATAATGCCGGGTTCGGTGATGCCCAAATACTGTCCGTTTTTGATACGTTGTTTGGCATGGCCGATGGTTGCGCCTTTCATCGGGCCTTTCATCGCGCCTGGTCCACAACCAGTACAGATATCCAACCCGCGCAAGCCCATTTCGTGGCCAACTTGTTTGGTATAGTCGTATTCTTTACGGTTGATAGAATGCCCACCCCAGCACACGACGAGTTTGGGGTTAGCCATCGGGCGCAAAATATTAGCGTTACGAAGTATATGGAACACGGCATTACTGATGCCGTTAGAGGTTTCAAGATCAAAGTGCGGATTATGATTGATTTCGTCATCCACATAGACAATATCCCTGACCACGGCAAATAAATGTTCGTTTATACCTTTAATCATGAGTCCATCAACAAAGGCATGTGCGGGAGCGCTTTTTAGCTCCAGCTTAATGCCGCGCTGCTCTTGGACGACGCGTATGGCAAAATCGGGATAGCGTTCCAACAATTCCTTACCATCATCTATCGCACTGCCACAGTTCAAAACCGCCAATGCACAGTTTCGGAAAGTCTGGTACAGCCCACCCTGGCTACTATCCAGCAACTTGCTGACTTCTTGCCTGGATAACACGTCCAATCTGCCGTCTGGCGATATTTGTGCATCAATTACATCGTATTTCATCATAATTCCTTGTATTGTTTTGTTTATTCGATGTACACGTCCCGTAATACGGGATGGGATTATATCGGGCGTTGTTAACTGTTTGGAGAGTGTTTACGTAAAGATACATATATATTTCCGTTGGTACTCTAGGAAGGTAGTTGAATTAGTCAGGGCTACCCACAGCTTGATGGAAGCATTGACC
>NZ_JBEBKJ010000014.1:0-56556 GCF_040079455.1 Methyloglobulus sp.
TTAAGCAGGGAGTAAGTCCCTTCTCCCTTGAGGGAGAAGGCTAGGATGAGGGTGTATAAATAAGCATTTTGCGTTATTTAACACCCCTCACCCCAACCCACTCCCTGAGGGAGAGGGAGATACGCTCCTAGGATGCTTACCGCTAGGCAGTCGTCCATTAAGCAGGGAGTAAGTCCCTTCTCCCTTGAGGGAGAAGGCTAGGATGAGGGTATAAATAAGCATTTTGCTTAATTTAATTCCCCTCACCCCAACCCTCTCCCGCAGGGAGAGGGAGATACGCTCCTAGGATGCTTACCGCTAGGCAATCGTCCATTAAGCAGGGAGTAAGTCCCTTCTCCTTTGAGGGAGAAGGCTAGGATGAGGGTATAAATAAGCATTTTGCTTAATTTAATTCCCCTCACCCCAACCCTCTCCCGCAGGGAGAGGGAGCTACCCTCCTAGGATGGTTGCAGCTAGGCAGTCGTCCATTAAGCAGGGAGTAAGTCCCTTCTCCCAGCGGGAGAAGGCTAGGATGAGGGAGAATAAAAACTAAAACCAACCTCAACTCATTTCAAATAAGACGCGGTAATATACATCTGCTTGGAAATAAAAACCCCCGGCGGGAAGAACCTGGCGGGGGTTAGGTTTGTTGCCTGGGCCGGAGGATGGTAAATGGCATCCCCCGGTCAGTTTAGCGCTTGGCGATTAACGGCACTCAGCAGGTACGAAGCGGGCTAAGACAGGGAACTCAGCAGCAGCCATAGCAAGTGGTGGAGTAGCCGAAGGAACAGGGGAGGCAGCGCCAAAACGTGCAATTTCAGTGGTAGCAGTTTCAGACCTACAGCCCCAGTCAAGGGTGCCAGATATACCATTGCCTACTTGAACATCCATTCTGTCAACTACTGCGACAGCGGCAACATTCGCGCCACGGATGTAAGGAACTAACTGTATTGTATCGTTTGCGTTATCAGCACCCAAACCAACGGAGTTTGCATTGTAGTTGATAAATATTGTACCCGATGGGGCAACACCAGCAGCAGGCGCTGCACAGGCTGGGGCACCTCTTGCGTTCATACAAATGGTTTGGACATATTTACTGTTCGCGCCCGTAGCAGCGGCTTGCGCATTCCAGGTGGTCACAACTCTTATAAGATCTGGTGGCGCACTAACCTCAGAAGCAAGCATAAGCTTTGCACTGTCCGCCATGCCCAAACCTTCTGTGATACGGGCACGGACGGTGTAATCTTGATAAGCCGGTAAAGCCACCGCCGCCAAGATACCGATAATGGCGACCACGATCATCAGTTCGATCAAGGTAAAACCTTGTTGGAGTTTTTGCATTTGTTGTTTCATTTTATGTTTCCTTTGTTAGTGAAGAGTGAGTAAAAATCTGTGTGCCACTGGTGCTACGCAATAACTAAAGCAGGTAGTGTGCCAAGTTTTTTTAAGACCTTAAAAAAATAGTGTAAAGATAAGTTAAAAACTCATAAAATATTGTTTTTTAATAAAAAAATTAGTCATGCGTAGGTTGGGCTGACGCGAGGAAGCCCAACACAACGAAGCCACAGACGTTGGGCTGTGCGTTGGCTAGCCAAAGCTGTCTGCTGATCCTGTCGCTATGTGACAATTTTTGTCAGTTGTTGAGTTTTTCTTTATGCTAGTTCCCAAGCTCCAGCTTGGGAATCCAAATCTCAGAAGCTCCAGCTTCAAGTATTAATGAAGGAAGCAAGAGCTTCCAAAAATAGCGTTCCCAAGCCGGAGCTTGGGAACGAGCGCAAATAGCCTTCCCAAGCCGGAGCTTGGGAACGAGCGTAGCCGAGGGCTGGGGAACAAGCATAATTTTTGTCAGTTGTTGAGTTGTTAGCATTCGGGCGGGGTGCAAGCAATGCTGTTACGTGTTGGCGCGTGGTATAATGAACCTTGTCGTATGGATGGTGTCATTGAGAAAATGCCAAGAATAGAACGGATTAAGGCCGAAATCTCATTTCATGAAAAAATGTTTTTTGCTGCGCTGGCGGTGATTTTGGCATTAGTTGGATGGGCGGCAGAGCATTATTTGACGGTTAGTTTCTGGATATTGCTGCTATGTGCATTGGGCTTTTTTTGTAGTTTGGTTTTTGCGCTGTGGAGTTACAAACAAATAAAACGGTTATTGGAGGATTTGGAAAATGAATAGCATTTTACTTGCTGTGATGATGATTGGTTTTGTGGGCTTTTTGGCGTATCTTGCTTACGATACGTGGTTAGATGTAAAAAAAAGCGAGTAGCGCAGCACTGCCATTAAGTTAAGCGTTGAGGCATCGTTAACTTGGAGTGCAAACCTAGGTTTGCGCGTCGGCATTCACTGTTTAGAAGGAATCAAAAAACATGTTTTTTGACTCCATATTCCTTAACTTAATGGCAGTGACACCAGAGCATGGGAACGATAAATGCAGCAATTCAGTAAAGGTTACGGAATTATGTGGAAGACCGACAAGAATGGCAAAAGCAGTGTTCTGTTGATCGGTAGATTGAGGAGATTAATTCGGTTAAGCATGCGTAGAATGTTGGGGCGCTAATCGTGTTGCCAGGAGTGTTATACCAATCCCAAAAAGTTGTTATATAAATCCCCTCATCCTAGCCTTCTCCCTTTGGAGAAGGTAACAATGAGAACTTATTGGGATTGTTATAACACCTGATAAGCAAGATGCTTCAGGCAAACGCAGGGCAGCCCCTTCTCCCACTGGAGAAGGGATAATATGTGAACTTATTGGGATTGGTATTACTTAGGCTTCATCCCCAACCCAATCCGTCAAAGCCTCGATGATGCTCTTGGCTTGGTCTTTGCTGGAAATGTTGAACTTGGATTTTTGTCGGTATTCGCCATTCTGTTTTTGATAACGGCGGATAGTGTATTTATCGGGGCCGTATTCACCTTTGGCATTGTTCCAGTCTTGATACCGGAACATTAACGTAGCCCAAGCACCTTTAGTCAGCACTTTTTTGTCCAGTTCCTTAACTGTTTGAATGCCGCCATCTTCATAATTGATGGTTAAGTCGTCTACTGTTTCTGCCATTGTTTTGCCTGATGTGTTTGAGTATTGTTAAAAGCCCTCTCCTTGCGGGAGAGGGAATAAAAATCCCCCTCATCCCAACCTTCTCCTTCTGGAGAAGGAGCTTAGGGCTTGTGTAGATAGGGAGAAGGAACGCTATTTTTTGCTAAAAAACTGCCCAAAACCACGGCTGCCTTCGCCTGTTTTAATGGTGTTGACGACTTTTAAATTTTTGGAATCTATGACGGAAACATTGCTGTCAAACCAATTGGCTACATAGACATACCGATCATCGGGGTGGGTGCTGATGCCTTCGGGTTTTTCGCCGACGGGAATCAAAGCTATTTCTTTTAACGTTTCCGTGTCGATAACCGACACCGAGCCATCATCTTGGTTGGTCACGAACAAGCGGCTATCGTTAAGTGCCAAGGCCGTTGCATAAGGCAACATATTGACTTTTACGGTGGCTATGGCTTTCATCGTCGCTGTTTCAATAACGGTGACATCATCGCTTTTTACATTGGCGACATAAAGACGATCACCACGGGTATCGAGCGTAAGCCCAAAGGGATGTTCGCCAACCTGCATTGTTTTTACGACGACCCTCTTTTGGGTATCAACCTTGGATACGGAATTGTCAATACGGTTGGCGACATATAGCCAGTGATTATTGGGGCTAACCATCAGGCCGGAAGGCGATTGTCCAACTGGAATCGCACCAGTTATCTTCAAGCTATCAGCATCAATAACCGAGACGGTATTGTTATACCAGTCCGCAACATAAATGTGCTTGCTATCTGGGCTAACGGCTATGCCTAATGAGCCTTCGCTAACGTTGACTGTGGCAATAACTTTGTGCTGTATCGTATCTATCACAGCAAAACCATTGGCTTCGGGCGTACTGATGTAGACCTTATGGCCATCTGGCGATGCGGCAACCCCAGCGGGTTTGCCTTTAACGGCAATCGTGTCAACCACCTTTCCCGATAGCGTATCAATAACAGATACGCTATCGTCCAATTGATTGCTGATGTAGGCAAAAGGCGCTGCCGCAAGCGGCGTGACCAAAACAGCAGTAAGCAACGCGAAGGCTACTGTAAGGTATTTTGGTTTTAGCACCTTGTTGGCCTGATTTGCTGAGGTAACTTTACTTCTCAGCCAAAGACTTTAAATTTTCCAGCCCTGCTTTAAAAATGCCTTTTACCGCAGTATTAGCAACTTCTTCATTCATTTCTGGTGGTGGGTTGTTATTGACATAGGCACGGTAAAAGCCCGCCTTCCAAGTAACTACTGTGGTTTCGCCTTTTGCTTCCAGGTCTATACTGGCGGCATAGTTGTCCACTGGCAGAACAGGTACTTTTTCTTCAGCACCGGCATGGGTAATGGTTTTTGCGGTGCTCATTTCAGTGATTTTGTAAGCGTAAGACATTTTGCCTTCATCATACTTTTTGAGTTCTTCAGTAATCGTACCGCCGTCTTGTAAGGTCAATACACGGGTTGCGCCTTCGGTATTGCCGCCGTTAACGGTGGTATTCTTAATCGCAGGCAACCAAGACATGTCGCCATAGTCCTTGATGATGCCCCACACCTTTTGGGCAGGTGCGTTAATGGTAATTTGTTCTTCCACTTTTTGGCGGACAGGGCCATGCGCTTGGGCAGCCGCCACGAACAAGAAGGGTAAAAATGGTATACACAGGTAAGACTTCTTCATATTATTTTCCTTAAAGGGGTCGTGAAAAACACAACGATTATAATATGAGGGTCTTGCGATGCAAGCTAGAGTTTTAATTATCGTAAACTATCAGAGTTTATTGTCGGGGTTAATAGGTTTCTAACCCTGACAATAAACTGGTACGATGTTCACTTAAGGTAATTTCTAAAAATACCCTCTCCTTTTGGGAGAGGGCTAGGGTGATGGTTGTAAATGCTTGATTTTAAATCCCTCATCCCAACCTTCTCCCAGAGGGAGAAGGAGCTTTTTGTATTTATAGAGGTTACCTTAAATATAAGGGTGAACAAGTCTATATTGAGGATAGCCAATTCTAGGGCTGGTTGGGTTTAACGTTTTTGTTATTCGGTTTTTTGTATATTTTGGAGAGGTATATGGTTGCTTTAGGTTACAAAAGAACATTATGTTTCGTAGTTTTGGGGGTAAGTACAGTGTTTGCGCTAAACGGTTGCTCCATATCTGATAGTGCTGGCTCTATTTCAGATAGTGGCGGTTCGATTGCCAAAAGTTCGGAAAGCATCTCAAATTCTTCAACGTCCAGCAAAAATGATGCAAATTCTTCGACGGATAGTAAAGATAGCCGATATGAAAATGAGGTCAAGGACTTCACCGTGACGTATTTGCGTACTAATTCCAGCCATACCGACCAAAACAGTTTTATGAAAGGCATTAGCGATGTCGCTTCTCAGAACGGTATCGTGGATTGGGAGGCGAATCCAAAAACCTATCGTGGCATCGGCAAGGGCTTAAAAAGGGCCAAGGTTTCAGGTTCTCAGTACCAAGTTTACAAAAAGAAATTTGCCGATAACGATAGGAGCAAGATGGATGATATTCAAGAAGGTTACGAGAACTAAGACGAATCCAGTGTGAAAGCTGTTTTATTGGGCTTGTTGCTGTTTGCTAGCAGCACACATGCCAAAGTCTTTCAATTTATCTACATAGAAGCGAGCGAAGGTAATTCCAGTGGCGGTCATGTTGCCGTCCAATTAGGCGATGATGTCTATCATTATCAATACCAAAATGCGCTGATTCGCCTGTTTAAGCACAATGTCGACGCTTTTCGCGTTAATTATCAACTGTTACAAAACCGCAGCCTGCACATTGCAGATATTGAGGTGTCCGATACGGCTTATGACGACATAAGCAATCATTTTAACGTGCGCTTTTTTGAGCAACGTCAAAAACTAAAGCAGTTACAAGCGTTACAACACGATCAAACCCTGTTGCAGGCTTTATTGCAATGGAAAACGGGAAAGCCAGTCACTTCCTTGTCTGCATCTGAAACTTCGCTACTGTTACGAGGTGCAGGTTTGTTCTATAGCGATAGCGCTTCGGGGGCGATAAAAAAGCCAACTGTAGAATGTGATACGACAAACTCAAGTGCAGAAATTAACGCCAAGGTGAGGCAGCAACTTGAGAACAGCTACGGTAAAAATTTTCTGTCACAAAAAATAACATCTTTAAGTCAAGAGCTTAGTCGTCTTTCTCCTGCCGAAAATAATGCCAGCTATTCTTTTTCCGAACATTACACCGATACTCTGAACGATCTGCTGGCCTTACAGACTTTGCAGAAAGCCCAAGCCCTGACAAGTAACGCGTGTTTCCAAGTCCCTCTCCCTGAAATGAGGTTGAATGATGCCGAAATCAAACAAGCACGAGCGTTTCAGCAAGATTTATTGCGGTCAGTTCAATCCTTGATGGTTTCAAAGCGACCTGATTGGGGTTATGCCCTGTTTGTGACATTGGCGCGATTGATTGTTATTGAGCAATCCATACAAACTCGGCAATGGACATTTTTGGATGATACCGACGAAAAAGCCATTCCTATTCCTGACGAGCAATTAGCGCTTTATGCTGAACAATTGCTAAAACAACGTCTCGGAGATTTACAACGCTTGCACAAAGCGGCCTCAGACTTATCTGATGCGCCAAGTTATTATGAGCGACGCTACGTTAATCTGGAAATAATGGCAAACCGTTACCAACAGTGGCTAATAAGCGAAAAAACAAGCGAATTACGTTATCAAAGCGAACAAGCCCTACCGGAAGCCCCGCTTCCCTTAACGCGATTTTTGTTGACTGGCTTATCCGCTGGACAGTTAGAACAGGCTCTACGTCTTCAGGAAATAGCATCTGACCGCCTAATCAAAGAGGATAGTGACCGCAACGCTTATCACTTGCTGACTAAGAATTGTGTCACAGCCCTGTTTGAACTCATCAATGAGGCGGTGTATGGACAATCAAAGCAAATATTGGGCGGATTTATTGACCCCAAATTAAATTTCATCCCTTTTCAAGCATTCGGTTCGGTACGAGAGACATATAACGTCGTCAAAACCAGGGAAGTACCCGCTTATCGAAAACAAGAATTGACTAAGATGTATGATAGGGAAGTCGATAGTTGGGTGTATGCCCGTGAATCCAATGTATTCAGTTCAAGTTTATACAACCATAACCCAGACGATGCCTGGTTTGTGTTTTTTACCGATGATGCGGTTTTGCTTAGGCCGTTGTTTGGTGCAATCAATACCTTGGCAGCAACTAGCCAAAGTGTTCTTGGCTTATTAAGTTGGCCGTTTGACAATGGCAAGGAAATAAAAATTGGCGCCAGAGGAGTTTTAACGAGTCTGCCAGAGTTGGCCTTTTTTAATATAAGGAAGGGCAGTTACCCTTATCCCATAGAGCATTAGTGCTGGTATGGAGGCAAGTATGCTAGCTGACACCCATAGATATACCTGATTAGCAAGATGCTTCAGCCAAACGCTGGGCAACCCCTTCTCCCTTCGGGAGAAGGTTGGGATGAGGGGATCTAAAAAGCAAAAAGCCTTATTGAACCCCCTCACCCTAGCCCTCTCCCGAAGGGAGAGGGGATCGGTTCTTTTTAGTTGAAGCATCTTGCTAATCAGGCAGATAGATGTAGGCAAAACGATGGTGAGTTGCTTTAGCAGCATCCCACCATCACATTTGTAATCTTAAGATAACGTCTGAAAATTCAAAAAACACCTTGTCCCTTCGGGAGTAAGGTTGAGATGAAGGCTTTTTAGAATCAATTTTTTATATCCCCCTCATCCCATCCTTCTCCCTCGAGGAAGAAGGGGCAGATACTTGTTTAGATACCTATGCCCAGAGGGAGAAGGTATTATTAGAGATTCCCTTAAATCAAAAGACACCAGAAATTGAACGAGTTAGGCCTTCGGTCAATAGGGGTGCAGCTTCTGGGTATTCTAAATTGACTTTATTGGCGGTGCTGACTACGCGCACACGATATTGTTTTTTGTCTGATATTTCCGATGATGTTTGTGACCTGCCACCACCTATGCCTTGTTTGGCATCTTGCTTGCTGTCTTGTCGGACTATGACCCCTTTCTTTGCTTTCTCTGCAATTTCAATGTCAGTAATTGCCATATAGGTGATGTCTTTGACATAAGCATCAGCAACAGTTTCAGCGATACCGAAAGCAGCCGCCCCAGCCAATCCACCGATACCTGCGCCGCCCCAGCCACCTAATGCGGCTCCGGTTGCCGCGCCTACCGCCGCACCTGTGACAGCACCGCCATAACCGGCATGGAGCGCATTTTCAGCGGCAGTTGGGCTGGCCTTATCGACACTCAAAACATTGGCTCGTAACCAGTAATGGGCTCTGTCAGGATCGCTGGTCACAGTGTACCCTTTCGCTTGAAGGTTACGGACTATTGAGGCATGTATGTCAAAATTGGATTTATCAGAGGTATTTCGGATATCCACATAAATGGTTCTTTTATCTGGGCCTACGGGATCCAGAAAGACGGTATCGCTCATTTTCGTTTGTACGTCCAAATCCTTTTTAGCAATTGACGTGTGAACGGCAGCACAACCACCTAGAACCATCAGAAAAGCAAGGACTGACAAAAGTGCCAGAATTTTTTTAAACCCCAAGATAATCATTAATCCCCCAATTGTTGTTATGTAAAACAGAGTTGATTACTAAAATTTTAAGAAAAAACTAAGTAATTTAATATTATAGCTTCTAATTACCATAGAGGCATGACTTTACTTGTTAGGTCTTTAAATTCAGTTATGTCTGCTCCCGAAGAAAGCAGTTTTTCAAGTTATTTCTTCTCAATACCAGTATCTGGAGTATCCGTAGTACGAATAAGGATGTGGATAGTAAAATCCGTTATAACGGTATCGGTAGTAGCTATCTTGAGTTTTCGACTTGGTAGGTTTACCTCTTTCTGTTGCTTCATTATCGGATTTAGTCAAAGTGGCATCGTCTTGGACGTTAAATGACTTCGAAAGCACCTCCTGATTTAGTCTATTTTGCATCTCAGCTTGATAGTCGTCGCCAGCAAAAGAAACGCTACTAAGGATTATGCAAATGACTGACATACCTGCGTATATAAAATTCTTGTCAAGCTTCATGATGCTGTCTCCAGATTTGATTTTAAAAAATTTTTGGCTTAGAGGTCACATGGTTTAAATGTATTCATAGCCAACGCATTTATCCATCGTCCAAGATTCTGAATATCCTTGTTTTGACGATTAAATTTACTTTGCCTAAACCAGAATATTCATCTCTGTTTGTAAGTCGCAAAGCAGTTATTCATTAAAAAAGTCACTTTTATTTTTATTTGACCCAATCTAACGCGTTAATGCCAAATTAACGCTTAAGCTATCTTTCAATGGTATATCATAAATCAAGTTAGCCAATTTATTCAATAGGTATAACTACTTAGTCGACCCTGAAAAACACCTCATCCCATTGAATAATATAAATTTTTATAAAAATAATGCCCAACTAATCGACCGGAAATGCTAAAATAGCCCACTGTTTTCCGGTCGAAAGGATCAAAACATGTTAACGCCCTCAAGCACAGGCCACCAGACCAACTTTTTGGGCATCGACCTGTTACTGCAACTCGATCTCCGTGACCCGCTGCTGCGCTTGGCACAGGTTGTCCCCTGGTCGGAATTGGATCGTGTCTTTGCCAAGACTACAGCTAAGGCCAGGACAGGCCATCCAAGCCCATCCGCCTGATGGTGGGGCGTTTCGGTTTGGGCCTGAGGGGCTGTCCAATTCGGTTTTGTTCATTCATTTTTTAGAGTCTTTGAAGCTGATGCTCAAGTCGTTCGCAATGCTATGAAGCGTTTGCTCATTTTCTCGGCAGTAAACTTTTGCAAGGGCTTGCTCTTTAAAAGCTCTCAGAATCCCTTGTATATTTCTTCATCGCTAATCTCAAATTTAAATATATCTAAAAATTTGAGGCGACAACTATTCTGACACAGGGGGATACTGCTGAATGCCTGCCGTATTGTTGGGAAGGCCGATGAACCGCAGACGATCCTGCTTTCTTGGCGGCGTGAAGTAGTTTGCGAATTAACCTTTACGTACTTTATAAGTGAATTTAATCGCAGCAGTTACGCAGTTTGGGGGGAAATCTTAGCCCTGTAGCTAATTTACTACATCGACTTTCACTAGAATGTGTAGATTGTTTTGCCCTGACTGGCGGTTATAGCCAAACGTTGAGTTGTTGTCGCGTTGCCCGCTTTCATCAACGCCCCCTAAATCCACCCATTCGCCCAGATTTACCCTGATAGAGGTATTAGCCTCCTGGGTCTGGAATTGCCCTTGGGCATTGATATTATCCGACCAGGGGGACACGTCCAGAAGAACTTCTTTGCCCACTAACCTTGGGGTAACTTCAAAGCCAGTCGTAGCTTCAACCAATTGGGTTGATCGGTTCTCATAAGGATTGCCATAACCGTCGCGATAAGTTTGATAACTGGTTATCGGAACCACGTTACCTGCCTTAATATGGGCTGGCACGCCATCCATCGTCCTTATAGTTTGGGTGTTTTGGCGATTATTCTGGCCTTGGGATTGATTGTAATAACCCTCCACACGCCCTCTGGGATTACTGGGATTATGCAGTGGTATATTGATGTCGAAACCGATGCCGGCATTAAGTTGTTCGGCAGTGGTATTCCTGCTTTGGATAACGGTAATCAACAGGTTATTCACCGGATTATCCAGCTTGCGGATAAGGTTGGTGATGGTTTGCAAGCGTTCAGGTGTGGTCTTTACGATCAGCGTATCACCATTAGCGACGATCTGGTCGGTGTTTTCCAGCAAAGGCATGAGTAGGGGCTGGATTTCAGATGCGGGTCGATTGTTGACGGAAATGACTTCGACGATGAATTCCGCTAATGCTATGGATGGAGCCATAACAAGTAAAAATAACAACACCAATACTTCTTTTTTCAAAGTACATCTCCAATCATTGCAGCAAATGGCACCAGTTTGAGTTATAAACTCCTATAAAGCATCAAATACTGTTCCGCGCTGTGCCGCCAGGAAAAATCTTTGTGCATAGCATTGGTCTGGATTTTCACCCAGCTCTTTTGGTCGGCATAAAGGATCATGGCCCGTTTGACAGTTTCCAACAGCGAACTGGAACTGGCTTCGTTAAAGACAAACCCTGTGGCCGTTTTGTTAGCAATAGTTTCTGGAAGGGCATCTACAACCGTATCAGCTAACCCACCTGTTTTTCTGACAATCGGCAATGTGCCGTAACGTTGGCTGTACATCTGGTTTAGTCCGCACGGCTCGAACCGCGACGGCATGAGGAAAACATCTGAACCCGCTTCTATCAAATGCGCCAAGGATTCATCATACCCCAAGGTGACCGCCAACTTATCAGGATAAATATGCGCCAGATTCTGTAAGCGCTGCTCAAAAATTTTATCACCCGCGCCTAACAACACAAGCTGCAGGGGCATAGACATCAAATCGGGTAGGCAGTCTATAATTAGGTCAATGCCTTTTTGTTCCACCAACCGCCCGATTAATCCAAACAAAGGAATATGGTCGTTAACTTGCAAAGAAAATCTACGCTGCAATTCGGACTTATTGTATTGTTTTTTGGGTAGAGATGCGGCACTGTAATGTTGGGTAATTAAGGGATCAGTTTCAGGATTCCAAAGATCTGTATCAATACCGTTGATAATGCCGCTCAGATAATCCTTTCTATGTTCAAGCAGCCCCTCTAAACCATAACCAAACGTGGGTGTCTGAATTTCCAGTGCGTAAGTTGGACTGACCGTTGTGATATGGTCTGCATAAATCAATCCACCTTTGATAAAGGACAGCATATTATGAAATTCCAACCCTTCTGGATTCCACAACTGGCCAGGTAAGTTTAATCCCTGAATGCTTTCAGCAGGGAATAAACCTTGATAGGCCATATTGTGGATAGTGAACACGCTGGCTGGTTTAGTTGTCTCAAGCGATAAAAAGGCAGGCACCAAGCCACTTTGCCAATCATTACAATGGACTATATCGGGTTGCCAGTCCAGTCCAGCTCTGTCCATCGCCACTTCAACGACAATGCGGCAAAACAGCGCGAAGCGGTCAGCATTGTCAGGCCAAGGTTCCCCTAGTTCATTTAAATACGGATTGCCCGGACGATTATAGAATTCAGGAAAATCGACCAACCAGACGATAACCTGACTGTCCGGCATTTGCGTTTCAAGGAGATTGACTTCACGGTTATCGACGCGCAACGAACACAAAAACCGTAAGTCCTTATCGGTCTTTATAGCTTGATAATTCGGTAGTATCAAGCGCACGTCTTGCCCTAATTCAGCCAGAGCTTTTGGCAGACTGCCCGAAACATCGGCAAGCCCCCCCGTTTTTATCAGGGGGTGCACTTCGCTGGTAACAAATAATATTTTTTTCATATTTTATGATTCTTAGTGATCACTTCCATCTATCTCGTTTCTGGTAGAAAATCTTCAGCCCATGTCAGTCTTGGGATATTCAATGTTTAGGGTTTCAGGATGACTGCCCCCAAAGGCGGTAAAGATAAACAAATCGAATTTTCCTGGTTCATCCAGGGAACTGGCTCTGATAGCACCGCGCCATTGCCAACATTACTGCCATCATAATATTTAGAATCGGAATTGAAAATCTCCGTGTAAATCCCAGCGTTAGGTACGCCTATACGATAACTCTCTCTGGCTACGGGGGTGAAATTAAGCACGATACATAAATCTTCCTGCTCGCTTTTACGGCGATAACTGATGATGGATTGCTGCACGTCATGGCAATCAATCCATTCAAAACCATGGTGATCAAAATCATAGTAATGAAGTGCTGTATGGGCTTTATATAGGCGATTCAAATCCTTTACCAGCGTTTGTATGCCTTGGTGATGCGGATAATCCAGCACGTACCAGTCAAGTGCCTTGTTGAAATTCCATTCGGTACCTTGACCAAATTCACAGCCCATGAATAGCAGTTTTTTTCCCGGATAGGTAAACATAAAGGTGTATAGCAAGCGCAAATTCGCAAACCGTTGCCATTCATCACCAGGCATTTTATTTAGCAGAGAACCTTTGCCGTGGACGACCTCATCATGCGAAAAAGGTAAGGTGAAATTTTCCGTGAAAGCATATAGCATACCGAACGTGAGCTGGTCATGATGATACTTACGATGTACGGATTCCTGGCTCATGTAAGACAGCACATCGTGCATCCAGCCCATATTCCACTTCATTGAAAAACCCAGTCCGCCAGTCCAGGTTGGACGTGTTACTTGCGGCCAGGATGTGGATTCCTCCGCCATAATGACAGTTCCAGGGTGCTGGTCATGGGTGACGGCATTCAATTCCCTTAGAAAATCGATGGCTTCCAGATTCTCCCGTCCGCCATAACGGTTAGGAATCCAATCCCCTGCTTCTCGTGAATAATCCAAATACAGCATGGACGCGACGGCATCGACGCGTAAGCCATCGAGATGGAATTCTTCCAGCCAAAAAACCGCACTTGCCAATAAGAAGTTTTTGACTTCGTTACGACCATAATTGTAGATTAACGTCCCCCAGTCGCGGTGTTCGCCTTTGCGGGGGTCTTCGTGTTCGTATAAGGCACTGCCATCAAAACGAGCCAGGCCGAAGGCATCTTTGGGGAAATGTGCCGGTACCCAATCCAGGATCACGCCTATGTTGTTCTGATGAAAAGTATCGACAAAATAGCGGAAATCGTCGGGCGAACCAAAACGGCTGGTTGGCGCAAAATATCCCGTGGTTTGATAACCCCAGGAGGCATCAAGCGGATGCTCGGTAATGGGCAGCAGTTCAATATGGGTGAAGCCCAGTTGCTTTACGTACTCGACCAATTGGTCTGCCAGATCGCGGTAGTTGATGAAATTGCCTAGCTTATCACGCCGCCATGAACCCAGATGGACTTCGTAGATGGACATGGCCATGTGTAACCAATTACTGTCGGTACGTTCCTTAAGCCACTGGTGGTCAAACCATTCGTAACTATTTTCATCAACAACAATGGATGAAGTATTGGGGCGAAATTCAAACTGCTGACCATAAGGATCGGTTTTCAATAGCACTTCGTTGCTAAAGCGGTTTAGTATTTCAAATTTATAGAGACAGCCTGTTGTTAGTCCTGGGATAAACAATTCCCAAAGCCCACCTCCGCCCAGGCTACGCATGGGGTGGCAACGGCCATCCCAGTGGTTGAAATCGCCCACCACGCTAACCCTCCCAGCACTGGGTGCCCAAACCGTGAACAAAACCCCGTCGATGTCATCTGCATTATGGAGATGTCCGCCCAGTTTTTGATAAACATGCCAATGCTTACCTTCACCAAAAAGATGTTGGTCAAATTCCGGCAACTGCACCGGAAAATCGTAAGGATCGTAATCTAAGTGGGTATTACCGCTTTTATCTGTCCAAGATAACTGGTAATGCTGAGGTAAGGGTTTCACACCCGCATTGCACTCAAAAAAATCCGACCCCGTAATGCGTTGAAGTACCAGATGATTATGGCTGAGTTCAACAGTCTCTGCATAAGGCAAATAAACCTTAATATGGTTTTCATTGTTTTTTAGGTGTCTACCTAAAACTACAAAAGGATCATGATGCCTAGCTTCGGAAATTTTTACAGATTCCGCATCCAGTAAATTTATCGCTGGTTTTTTCACCTTATATTCGCCTCAATGTAGTAGAATCATTTTGAACCCATGTTACCAAAAAAACACTTACTCTGCGTCTATTCAACCTGGAGATAAACTATGTCAGAACGTCACGTCAGTCACTTAACCAGAAATACCATTGCACTCATTTTAGCGGGTGGCCGTGGAGCACGCTTGATGAATATGACCGATTGGCGAGCCAAACCGGCTGTGCCGTTCGGTGGAAAGTTTCGGATTATCGATTTTCCGTTGTCCAACTGCATGAATTCAGGTATCCGCAAGATAGGTATTTTAACTCAATATAAGGCGCACTCCTTAATACTTCATATACAGCAGGGCTGGGGGTTTTTGCGCGGAGAATTCGGTGAGTACGTTGAGCTGTTCCCCGCCCAACAACGGCATGATGAAGATTCTTGGTACAAAGGCACGGCTGATGCAGTCTTTCAGAATATTGACATCCTGAGAACGCGGCATCCCAAACACATCCTTGTGTTAGCTGGTGATCATATTTACAAAATGGATTATGGTGCTATGCTTGCCGACCATGTTAAAAAAAATGCAGACTTAACAATAGGTTGCATAGAGGTTTCGCTAAAAGAAGCGACTGCTTTTGGCGTGATGGATGTCGATGATAACCGCAGGGTCAGGGCTTTTGTGGAAAAACCGGCCAACCCACCAGTCATGCCAGGGCGAGTGGATACTGCCCTAGCTTCCATGGGGATTTATATTTTTAATGCTGATTTTCTGTACGAACAGTTAATTAAAGATGCTGATACCAAAGGCTCCAGCCGTGATTTCGGCAAAGACATTATCCCATCGGTTATCGATAAATATTTGGTGAATGCTTACCCGTTTCTGGATTTGCAAACGGGTGGACAAAGTTATTGGCGGGATGTAGGTACTATTGATGGCTACTGGGCTGCCAATATGGAATTGATTGGCGTTAATCCTGAATTGAACTTGTATGATAAAACTTGGCCGATCTGGACTTACCAGGAACAAACGCCACCCGCCAAATTCGTGTTTGATGACGATGACCGGCGCGGCGTGGCTATCGATTCGATGGTGTCAGGGGGGTGTGTGATTTCGGGAGCGAAAGTGCGCCACTCCCTGTTATTTTCAAATGTCAGGGTGAACTCTTTTTCGACCGTGCAGGATAGTATTGTGCTGCCTGATACCACGATAGGCCGTCATTGCCGTATAACCAAGGCAATTATAGAAAAAGGCTGCGAAGTTCCCGAAGGCACGGTGATAGGTGAAAACCGGGCAGAAGATGAAAAAAAATATTACATCAGCCCAAATGGGGTAATTTTGGTAACACCGGACATGCTTGGTCAAAAATTGCGCTACGTCAGATAAAGAGCCGTTAAATAAAGAACATGGAAAAAAATAAATTGAAATTAGTCTTATGCTGGCACATGCACCAGCCCGAATACCGTGATCTGCACACCGGCACATTCAAGCTGCCGTGGACATATCTGCATGTTATTAAAGATTATGTGGATATGGCGGCGCATCTGGAAGCCGTACCTAATGCGAAAGCAGTGGTCAATTTTGCGCCGATTTTGCTGGAGCAAATAGAAGAATACGCCAAACAGGTTAGTGGCTATTTGCATGACCGCATCGCCATCACCGATCCTTTGCTGGCAGCATTGGTTGATCCCAGCATACCAACTTCGCCAGAAGACCGTATGAAACTGGTGAAAGATTGCTTGCGGGCAAATCAAGAGCGCCAAGTCAACCGTTATCCTGCCTATAAGAAACTGGCCGCAATGGCTGAGTGGCTGGAAAAAAATTACGATTCCCTGGACTATGTGAATTCCCAATTTATCTGTGACATTCTCGCTTGGTATCATCTTGCCTGGATGGGAGAAACCATAAAATTAACGGATAACCGCGTAAAATACCTCATTGAAAAAGGCAGTAACTACACCCTGCATGACCGGATCGAAATACTGGAAATAATTGGTGAACAACTGTCAACGGTGATTTGTCGATACAAAGCGTTAGCTAAAAAAGGCCAAATTGAGCTTTCGGTAACCCCTTACGCCCATCCCATCATGCCACTGCTGCTGGACTTGAATTCTACCCATGAAGCCATGCCGACTGCACCATTACCGGATTTGAGAGCCTATCCAGGTGGCGAAGAAAGAATTCAGTGGCATCTTGAAAAAGGCGTACATACCTTTAAACGGTTTTTTGGGTTTAGTCCCCAAGGCTGCTGGCCATCAGAGGGTAGCATCAGTGACAAAACCTTAAAGATACTCGGAGATTTCGGGTTTAAATGGACTGCCAGTGGCGGCTCTGTACTGCATAACAGCCTGAATTTACCCGAAAACGAAAAACCAGTAAGCTTACATCATCCCTTTAAGCTAAAAAAAACCAGTATTCCGTGCTTTTTCAGGGATGACGGACTGTCCGACTTGATTGGCTTTGAATACTCAAAGTGGCATGCGGATGATGCCGTTGGTGATTTGATTAAGCACCTGGAGACGATTGCCGCCAATGAACAGGAAGGCTCGGTGGTTTCTATTATTATGGATGGTGAAAATGCCTGGGAATATTTTCCTGATAATGGCTATTATTTTCTGAGCACCTTGTATAAACGCTTAGCATTGCATCCCGCAATCGAACTCACGACTTTTTCTGAATGCCTGAAAAATAAAGTGGAAATTAAGCCTTTGAATCGACTAGTCGCAGGCAGTTGGGTCTATGGGACATTTTCAACTTGGATAGGTGATACCGATAAAAACTGCGGCTGGGATATGTTAGGCGACGTAAAGTTGGCTTTCGATAAAGCCATTTCGGCGAACCGACTGACCGATAAGCAGATCAAGAAAGCCGAGATTCAATTGGCGGTTTGCGAAGGTTCTGACTGGTTTTGGTGGTTTGGCGATTACAATCCTGGCGAAGCCGTCAGTAATTTTGAAAAGCAATTCCGCTTGAATTTGGCTAATTTATACCGCTTATTAGGAGAGGATCCACCCGCTTATCTGGCGTTATCTTTTACCCAAGGTTTTGGTGCGCCTGCAATGGGTGGCGCAATGCGTCACGGGACAAAAGAATAACCCCTCAGAATAACCAAGGAATTTAAGGATGTCTGCTATTTTAAAAGAACGGCGTGCAGGCATCCTTCTGCATATTACCTCACTCCCTGGCTCAAGTGCAACGGGTGATTTGGGGCAGGAAGCTTATCATTTCGTTAGGTTTCTGCATGATACCGGTGTCACCGTCTGGCAGACGCTGCCTTTAGGCATCACCCACGCAGACCTCTCACCCTATCAATGCCTGTCCGCCCATGCGGGTAATCCCGAATTAATCAGCGTTGATTGGTTATGTAAGCAAGGCTGGCTGAGGTTGGCTGAACTTGCTACGGAATCAAAATCTGCTTTCTATTATCCCAAAAGCTATCTGCTGACCAAGGCATTTCATGGCTTTGTGGAACGTACCGATGCAGGACATAAAAAAGATTTTGCCGATTTTTGTCAGGCAAAGGCGTTTTGGCTGGATGATTTTGCCCTGTTCATGGCATTGCGGGAGGAATTTAAACAGCAATGTTGGAATCAGTGGCCTGAGCATTTTAAGAATCGCGAAGTAAAAGCCTTACAGGAAGCCCGGCGACGATTAAAAACACCTATCGACTGTATCAAATTCCAGCAATATGTATTTTTCCGGCAATGGTTAGAGCTAAAAGCCTATGCTGGGCAGCAGGGCGTACTGCTGTTCGGCGACATTCCTATTTTTGTATCTTACGATAGTGCCGATGTGTGGGCTAACCGCGACGTGTTCAAGCTGGATGACAACGGCGAAATGCTAGTTGTTGCTGGCGTTCCGCCCGACTATTTTTCTGCAACCGGACAACGCTGGGGCAATCCGCATTTTAACTGGCATTATTTACAGAAAACCAGCTTTCATTGGTGGATTGATCGCTTGCAAACCCAAGTGGAATTGTTTGATATTTTGCGTATCGACCATTTCCGCGGCCTGGAAGCCGCTTGGGAAATACCTGCTTACGAGGAAACCGCCATCAATGGGCAATGGGTAAAAGCACCGGGAAAAGCCTTGCTAAGTGCGATCAACACAGCGTTAGGAGATATTGCCTTAGTAGCGGAAGACTTGGGCATTATTACGCCAGAAGTCGAGGAACTTAGGGATGAATTTAATCTACCGGGCATGAAAATCCTGCAATTTGCCTTTGGTGATGGCTCTGATAATCCTTATCTGCCTAGCAACTATGTCACCAATTGTGTTGCATATACCGGAACCCACGACAACGATACGACATTAGGCTGGTCGGAAAACCTCACTACTGAGGAGCAAGACAAAATTTACGATTACCTGGGTAACCCACAGACTTCAATACATTGTGCCTTGATCCATGCCGCCTTGGGTTCTGTCGCCAATCTTGCCGTTATCCCGATGCAGGATATTCTGGAACTGGGCTCAAAACACCGGATGAATACGCCGGGAACGACCACAGGCAATTGGACGTGGCGTTTTCACTGGGATCAGGTAACGCCCGAGCGGTCAGATAGGCTAAAACATCTTATTAGATTGTTTAATCGACAAGTGTGATTTTGGTCTTGTGAATATATCTGCTTGCCGCCTAAGTTTTTTGATATTCAGCCAATACAACCTCTAATTCACGCCTATTACTCAATTAGCTATTGCTGGATGGGGTGATGCTGGTTAAACTCCTGCTATCGCCATAAAACAACACAAGGATAACCATGAAAACACCCGTGCACATAGCGGTAACAGGTGCAGCAGGCAATATTAGCTATTCCTTGCTGTTTAGGCTGGCAGCCGGCGCGTTATTAGGCCCTGACCAGCCCATTATCCTGCATTTGCTGGAAATTACCCCTGCATTGAAAGCTTTGGAAGGTGTCGTCATGGAATTAAGTGATTGCGCGAATCCCTTGCTGCATCGTGTTGAAATAACCGATGACCCTTACAAGGCATTTAAAAAAGTCGATTATGCCTTTTTGGTGGGCGCACGTCCAAGAGGTGCAGGTATGGAACGTAAAGACTTGTTGACTGTTAATGCCGAGATATTTGCAGCACAAGGCAAAGCACTCAATGAAGTGGCAAATAGGAATGTTAAAGTACTGGTAACAGGCAATCCCGCTAACACCAATGCGCTTATTGCACTGCGGAATGCACCTGATTTAAAACCGGAAAATTTCTCCGCCATGAGCAGGCTAGACCATAACCGCGCTTTAAGCCAATTAGCCGAAAAATGCGGCGTACTTTCAAAAGATGTCAAAAATGTGATTATTTGGGGCAACCATTCAGCCACCCAATACCCTGACATTCATCATGCTGAAGTTAAAGGCTTGAATGCCTTATCATTAGTCGATTACGACTGGTTTAAAAATGACTTCATCCCCAAAGTGCAACAGAGAGGTACGGAAGTTATCAATGCCCGTGGGCAATCCAGTGCCGCATCGGCTGCAAATGCGGCGGTAGACCAGATGCGGGATTGGGCTTTAGGTACAACTGAAGGTAGCTGGGTCAGCATGGGCATCCCTTCTGACGGCAGTTACGGTATTGCAGAAGGCTTGGTATACTCGTTTCCCGTAACGGTAGCAAACGGCGAAATCTCTATTGTAAAAGGTTTGGACATCAATGAATTCAGCCTACGAAAAATGCAAGCAACAGAAGCAGAATTAAGGGAAGAAAGGGAAGAAAGGGAGGTTGTAAAGCATTTGCTTTGACCGTCCTTATTTTTCCGGCCTTAACGCATTGAGTAATCATTAAACTATACCAATCCCAATAAGTTCACATGTTATCCCTTCTCCAGTGGGAGAAGGTTAGGATGAGGGGGTTCAAATAACAACTTATTGGGATTGGTATTACTTCAAGGCAAGAATCAATTTTTACTTAACCACTCGCAAAGTCGGCTTATTGGGCGTTAGTTGCTCCGGTGGGGGCGCACCATCGTCGTTGTTTTCCTGGTCGAAAACCAAACCCTTACCGTTTTCCTTGGCGTAAATTGCCATAACTGCGTTCACAGACGCGGCTATTTGCATCGGTTTTCCGCTAAACTTGGCGTTGAACTCGATGAATTCATTGCCAAGGGAAAGCGCGTCTATTGCTTGAGGGCGCATGTTCAGAATGATCTTGCCGTCTTCGATATAGCTTGTCGGCAAATTTCCTTTGTTGGTTTCCGCATTGACCAGAAGGTGGGGTGTTAAGTCATTGTCAACAATCCACGCGTAGACGGAACGAATCAAATAAGGCTTGAGCGGGGTCATTTCGGAAGCTCAGCCATCTCTTTTTCATCTTCACTAAGGCTGCTCTTGAAAGCGGACCTACTAAAAATGCGCTTGGCATAATTAACGATAGCATCATTCGGTGTGCTGACATCAATACCAACAGAAGGTAAACGCCATAATAAGGGCGCAATCACACAATCTATCAGGGAGAATTCTTCATTCATAAAAAATGGCCTATCGGCAAAAATAGGCGCTGCGGCGAGTAAACTTTCCTTAAGCTGTTTTTTTGCCCGTCCAGATTTTTTATCGCCCGACACCAATATCTCATCCAATAACGGATACCAATCTTGGTCAATGCGCTTGATTATCATTCGGGCATTGGCTCGTGACACCGGATCCATTTGATGTAGAGGTGGATGCGGGAAGCGCTCATCCAGATATTCCATAATAATGCGCGAGTCGTAAAGTACCAGATCCCGTTCAACTAAGGTTGGCGATACACCTGTGGGATTAAGTTCTAGCAGCTCCTCTGGCGGGTCGTTCGGATCGTAATATTCAATTTCAGCGACAATAGCCTTCTCGTGCAAAACGAAACGGGCAGAATGGCTCATTGGGCAAGTGGGGGTGGAGAAAAGCGTCATGACGGATCTACGGGAAAAAATATTTGCCACAAATAACAACCTCTTGTAAGCGAGCGGGGCGGTTAAAATGGCGGCATTATAGCATGGAAGAGAAGTTTGCTGCGGTTTCCTTAATGGATACGGCGATTAAGGCACTGGCAATCGGAACATCCTTGTTCCTTGACTGGCGTTAGTGTACGTCTTTCCAATATTCTTTTTTGAGCAAATAGGCTATTACCAGAAACATGCCCAGAAAAAATAACACATATTTGCCCATACGTTCCCTTTCCAGCTTTATCGGTTCTCCGACATATACCAGAAAATTTACTAGATCGTTGATCATCGTATCAAATTCTTGTTCTGATAAAGTGCCGGGCACATCAACGACCAGTTGTTCTACTTCTTCTTGGCCGCTATCGCCAGTTTTGAATAAAGCTTTTTGTTCGCCTTGCAGTTGCCAAAATACATTGGGCATACCAACATCTTTGAATACTAAATTGTTGGTTCCTAATGGTTTTTTAGGGTCTGTGTAAAAACTTTTTAAGTAGCTATATATCCAGTCTGCGCTACGGGAACGAGCAGCCAGCGACAAATCCGGTGGTTGGATACCGAACCATTTTTCCGAATCATGGGCATTCATCGCCGTGTGCATTTGTTTATAGATAGTCGCGCCTTGAGGGGCAATCTCTGACAACACTTTTTTATCGTCAATACCGAAATCCAGGGACATTCGCTGATAACGAATGTGTTTAATGGAATGACAACCCAGACAATACGTCACAAAATGTTTAGCTCCACGTTGCAAGGATTCATTGTCCGTAGGGTCAATGTTTGCGTGCTGGAGGTGGGCGGTTTCTTCGGCAACAACACCAAAAGATAATGCCAATAATAAGATAGTAATAAAAATATTTTTCATATTAATCGAAGCTCGCTTTTATTTTTTTTGCCACTCGGCCCATAACTCTGAGAATTCCCTTTGGATTAGGTCTTCTTCTTGACAGTGTCGAGCCATAATAAGACTTCGTGTCGTTCGGATTAGTAGCAGGCTTTAGCACAGTCATTTCTTCGAACGCTTCTTTCAGGGCAGGCAGGTGATCTTCCAGTGCTGGCTGTTCTGTTAACCGTGTCGGCAAGGGCTTCGTTTTTTCCCAACGGCTATAAATCGGCATCAATAGGAAGAAACCAAAGTAGCCCAAAGTAAATATGCGTGAAAAAATGGTTCCAGTCGGAGTTACCGGTTGCGTTCCCAGATATCCCAAAGCGACAAAGCTGACCACAAGGACGAATAGCGCTTTTTTAAAGATGCCACCTCGGTAACGTACCGATTTGATAGGGCTGCGATCTAGCCACGGCAATATAAACAACACCGCGATGGAACCAAACATGGCGATTACACCGGCAAATTTATCCGGTATCGCCCTAAGAATCGCATAAAACGGGGTGAAATACCAAAGCGGGGCAATATGTTCAGGTGTTCTTAGTGGGTCGGCTGGAATAAAATTGTCTGACTCAAGGAAAAAACCGCCCACTTCAGGCAGGTAAAAAATAATGGTTGCGAAGAAAATCAAAAACACCCCCACGCCTACAAGGTCTTTGACGGTGTAGTAAGGGTGGAAAGGAATGCCGTCCAGCGGGATGCCATTCGCATCTTTGGTTTTCTTGATTTCTATACCATCCGGATTATTGGAGCCAACTTCGTGCAGCGCAACAATATGCAGAAAAACCAGCATCACCAAAACCAACGGCACGGCAATGACGTGGAAAGCGAAAAATCGATTCAACGTTGCGTCTGAAACCACATAATCGCCACGTATCCACAGTGATAAATCATCACCAACGAACGGTATAGCGCTGAATAATGAAATGATAACTTGTGCGCCCCAGTAGGACATCTGGCCCCAGGGTAACAAATAGCCCATGAACGCTTCGGCCATCAACGCCAGGAAAAGCAGCATCCCGAAAATCCAGATCAACTCACGTGGTTGTTTATATGAACCGTAAATAAGCCCCCTGAACATGTGCAAGTAAACGACGATAAAGAAAGCCGACGCACCCGTTGAGTGCATATACCTAACCAGCCAGCCCCAATTCACATCGCGCATGATGTACTCGACCGAATCGAAAGCCAGCTTCGCGTCCGGTTTGTAATTCATGGTTAGCAAAATGCCAGTGACAAACTGATTGACCAAAACCAGCAAAGCTAAAGAGCCAAAAAAATACCAGAAATTAAAGTTTTTAGGCGCGTAGTAATGCGCCATGTGTTCATTCCAGAGCTTGGATAGCGGGAAGCGCGCTAAAACCCAGTTACTGCATTCAGTGATACGATTGGTTTTCATGCGGCTTTTCCCTCTGTAGTTTCACCGATGACGAGCAGCGTGTCTTTAATATAGTGATGTGGCGGTATTTCAAGATTGGTTGGAGCTGGTACTCCACGATAAACACGACCAGCCAAATCAAATCGGGAGCCATGACAAGGGCAGAAAAACCCGCCTTTCCATTCAGCGCCAAGGTCATTTGGGGCTATTTCCGGGCGAAATGTCGGTGAGCAACCAAAATGGGTACATAAGCCTACGGCAACAAAAATCTCAGGTTTGATGGCCCGAAAGGAGTTCTTGCTGGTTGTTGGTTGAATAGAATCGCGGGAATGCGGATCACTAAGCTGGTCTTCCAGCGTTTTTAAAGTTTCAAGTACGGCTTTGGTTCTATTGAGAATCCAAACCGGTTTGCCCCGCCAAGCAACCCTAATCAATTGCCCAGATTCCATTTTGCTTAGGTCGACTTCCACCGGCGCGCCAGCAGCCATCGCTTTAACACTGGGTTGCATTTGTGCAAGAAAAGGGACGGCTAAATAGCCTGTGCCGACAGCGCCAACGACGGTTAAGGCCGACGTTAAAAACTGGCGTTTAGACTCATCGACGCCTTCATTATTCATTGTGTAACTCCCAATTATTATTACTTCGTGCTATGCACATTGTTCACAGTTGCAATATACCACTAGAAGCTAGTGGATTTGAAGTGCTGGGTTGAATTAATAAATGCGCGGGGAAACTTGCCAGGCATCTTTATTGATTTAGCTCGATAAAGTTTGAAACCATTCGGGCTAAACTTGCCTGAGTGTTGTGGTCTTCCGACGGTCTCAGACCTTGATCGGGGTCAATACTTCTAATAACTAGTTACAGAGTTTGCACGCAATGCTGTCAAGTTAAGGAAGTAAACGCGTTCTCCTGTTGGGGAGGGTTGGGGTGAGGAGAATTAATACAGGGAAAAGGCTTGAGCCAGACGGGGCATGTTGCCCCGTTCGTTGGGTTTCGACGTGGTTCAAAAACGTCACCGTCGGTAAAACGTGAGTGACAGGCTATATATCCCGTCACTCATTCGAAAATTTAAAAATGTGTCATATCACACACTTTTTACTCAATATTCGGAAAAATACCCTTTTTTGCCGAGTTTTTGGTTGTTTTATTAAAATATAACCTTATGTTTTTTCTGTAAAAAATAATTAAACTGTGTCATATCACACAGTTTTCGTGAAAAGTGTGTGATATGACACAGTTTTTTGGCTATTTGTCAGTCTTTGCTGACTTTAAATCCATTAAATAAAATAATAATGTTATAAATCAATATTATAAATATTATGGCATGGTTATTGCTGTATAGTTTGGTTGAGCTTGAAATTTATTAACACTCATTTCAGCCATTTTTTGTACTAAATAACAATAATTCATAACAGGGGATTCAATGTGAACACAGTAAAATTAAAGCATCTCAGTTTGGCGGTTACGCTTGCCCTGACAGGCGTAACCCAGGCATCTGCCTTGGAGGCAGAGGACGGCAACGTAATCCAAACGGCAGAAAAAGCAGACGGCAAGCAGCAAGCGCAATCTTCATCTGGCGCGGTTGAATTGTCGGAAATCACTGTCACCGGACAAACCGACGAGAATAGCGAAAGCTATGCCGTCACTAACAGCACTAGTGCCACTAAAACCGATACGCCCATCATGGAAACGCCAGCGTCAATACAGGTGATCCCCAAAAGTGTGTTTCACGACCAACAAGCTTTCCGCTTGGAGGATGTGATCAAGAACGTCAGCGGTGTACAAACCCAGCATTCTTTTGGTGGTGATTACGAAACCTTTATCATGCGCGGATTCAAGCTAAGTGAAGCGAATTACCACAACGGCGTCCGCGTTCCGGCTACCAAATTCGACTTGGCCAATGTCGAGCGTGTTGAGGTATTAAAAGGTACGTCCGCCATGCTTTACGGTTTGGGCGATCCCGGCGGCTTTATCAGCACGGTCACCAAGCAGCCGAGCTCAACGCCGTATTATTCCATTGAGCAACGTTTCGGCTCTTATGACCACTACCGTACCGAAGCCAGTGCCACTGGGCCATTGAGCAAAGAACATGGACTGAATTACCGCATGGACTTGTCGTATTTGGATGCCAACTCGTTCCGTGATGCAATCGACAGGGATAGGATCTTTTTTGCGCCGACCTTAAGCTGGGATGTTTCGCCCGATACCAAATTGACCTTGATGTATGAACATTTTGACGAGAATAATTCCTACGATAGCGGCACCCCAGCTTTTGGTAAGGGGTTGGCCGATATTCCGCGCTCAAGAAGTTTCATGCAGCAAAACTTAACCAACACCAACACCAACGATTTAATTGACTTCAGGATTGACCACCGCTTCAGCGATAACATCAAGCTCAACGCGGGTTCGGTTTATTCCCATAACCAGAAGCAATGGGAAACTATCTATCTTGGCAGAGTTGTTGAGGCACTGGACCCAACAGACCCTACCAAAAGAATAGGTGATGCCACCCGCAATTACTGGTTCGGGCCAGAAAAACTCAATTCCTGGACATCCTTCGTTAACGGTACTTTCGATTTTGAAACCTATGGTGTTAAGCATAAAGTGCTATTGGGCGGCGAATACTTTACCAACAACTTGGACTATCGAGTATCGAATGGTGTGATAGATACAATCAATATTTTTGATAACAAGAGACCCAATAACATATCGGATGCTCGATTAAACCAATTTCGAAACGAAGCTGTGGCGTATGATGTGACAACGGAAACCACTACCAAGGCGATTTATTTGCAAGACCAAATGACTTTTTGGGACAAGTTCCACGTCATTGGCGGCTTCCGTTACGACTGGGTGGAAAGGGATCAAAATTTGAATTATTGGGATGATCCGAAAACACCAAATATCAATGAAGCGATAGACTCTCGTAGCGATGATTATATCAGCCCCCGTGTCGCCCTCCTGTACGAAGCCACCGATTGGTTGTCGGTGTTCGGCAGCTTTTCCGAATCCTTTGGCCCTGCCTTCGATTATGACAATGGTGGGCCAAAGCTTTTAGGTCTCTTCCCAGCAACCCAATTTGAAGGGGTTTGAAAACGGAATTCTTTGACGGCAGGCTGACCTCCAACTTGGCTTATTTTGATTTGGAAAGAACCCAGTATTTCAACAATAATGGTTTTCCCCTGTCTGCGTCGTTTCCCTTCAAAGGCCACAGCAACGGCGTTGAATTGGATGTTCAAGGGCAAGTCTATGACGGCTTAAGCCTGATTGGCACGTATGCTTACACCAATACCGAAATTTTAGAAGATAAGGAAGACCCAACAAATGTCGGTAACCGCCTGCCTTATGCACCCGTGCATCAAGGCAGTTTATGGCTGAAGTACGATGTTAATTACGGCATGTTTAAGGGGTTGAGCTTTGGTGCAGGCGTTTATACGGCAGGCAAACGCTTCGGCGATACCGCCAACAGTTATTCTGACGATGCCTACGCACGATTGGATTTAATGGCGGGTTATAAAAAGAAATTGGGCGATATGACGTTAAGTACGCAACTTAACATCAACAATGTCAACGATGCCGAGTACTATAACTTGCGTAGGCGGAGAAACAACCTACCAGCCGAGCCTTTGACAGTGATGGGTTCGATCAAGCTGGAGTATTAAGCGTAATCCTTAAAGTTATCTTGTTTATGGATAGCCCTAACAGGGATATATAGTAAAGGAACGGGTAATTGGTTAAACCTATGTTTTTTATGGACTTATCGATTTAATATATGTAAGTCGCGTTTATATTGGAGTGACAAACCTTACCCTCTGGGGCATAAAAAGTTTGTCACTCCGCCCTATCAATCAAGTTACAGGTTTAACTTACTACCTTTGCTTTTTAGAAAGCTTTGCTTAGTGCACGAAGTTATGAAAACGACGGCTAACCGCTCACCATCCCTTCTGAGACTCCAAACCCGCCGCAAACTCTGGCTTCAAGTCCACTTTTACTTGGGGCTTTGCGGGTGCTATCTTGGCTGTCGTCGGTTTCACAGGCAGTATCTTGGTGTTTTTCGAAGAGCTGCAAGAAATCCTCAATGCGGAGCAAATCGTTATTTCGGCTCCGCCTGAAAGCCAGCGCAACATTCTCCCATTGGATGAAATCATCGCAGCGGCAGAAACGGCAAAGCCAAAAGGCAGCAAATTCTATTCGATATATTACCCGCGTACGCCCGAATTCGCCTACAAGGTGCAGTACAGGGTGAGGGCGCCGGAACAGGACAACAACGGCAGCGGCTACTATATTTTCGTTAACCCTTACACCGCGAAAGTAACTGGAGTGCAATTTTGGTATTTTGCCGACGGCGAGCGATATTGGGGCATTCCCTTCGTCAGTTTCATCATGCAACTGCATTATTGCTTGCTGTTGGGCGATACGGGTGAGATGGCGGTTGGGATTTTGGCGGCGCTTTCGCTTATTTCTGTACTCTCTGGGCTTATTCTCTGGTGGCCGTTAACGGGTAAATTCAAGCAGGCTTTAACCTTTAAACGCCATGCCAGCGCGGTGCGCTTCAATTTCGACTTACACAAAACCATCGGATTTTATACGACGCTGGTGTTATTGCCGATGCTGTTTTCCGGGGTGTATTTCAATTTGCCTGATCGGGTGAATCTCGTGTTTAATCTATTTTCGCCCATCACCCGTGATAATCCCTGGAGTGGATTGGGGACGGCGAATTTTACCACCACAAGACATCCTGGGCAAAAGCCAGTTTCCTACGCTGCGTTAGAAGGCGCAGTACAAAACCGTTACCCATCCGGTAGGTTATGGCATTTATATGCGCCGAAGGATGATAACGGCGTTTATATCATCCAGAAACGCGATGCCGATGATCTCAGTCGGTTTATCGGCTACCGGGATTTTGTCATTGACCAATACAGCGGCGCAATCCTGGCAACTTATCAATACGGCACTGGAAATAATGGCGATGTTTTTTTGGATTGGCAATGGCCGCTGCATTCCGGTCAAGCGTTCGGATGGACTGGACGAATATTGGTTTTTTTGGGTGGCCTTACTTGTCCAGTGTTGTTTGTTACGGGCGTGATCCGATGGCTGCAAAAGCGTAAAGCCAAATGTTTGCACAACACCAGCAGACAAAACCGAATACTGCAATGACCGTCGTTTATTGCCGACTACCCCGTATTGAAAGAGTTGTATAAAGTCAAAGAATGGGTAGTGCATCCAGGACATTTTGGGTAGAGACATGACCAGTGTAGAAGCTGATATAGCGGATCTGGATTGTAGAATTTCAGTTCTTGTTGACAATCGTGAATATTTTTCTGACTTGGATAGCGAGTAGACACCATTAAGTTAAGCAGTCATCTCGGCAGGGATTGCCGAGATGACGTTTTATCTCTTAACTGTGGGAACATTACAATAAGAATGAAACGCTGACTGATTCGGTGAAGAGTTTATGCATAAACACAGTGAGGACGAGATATGAAGTTACTTATAATTAAAATAATGGCGGTAGCCAGCCTTCTGCTTTGCCAGGGCTGCCAGACAACCAGTGTTTCAGAAAAACTTCAGGTGCGAGAGTTAACGCTTCCGGCGGTGGGTGTTAATCAACATCATCATTTGGCTCACACGTCCGACGATAAGTTGATTGTAAGCTGGGTGGAAACCAAGGGGCCAAAAAACACCGTGCGCTTTGCCATTTATGACAACGCTGCCTGGTCGCCAACGCAGACCGTAATCAGCACTGACAGCAAACTTGCCGCCTCGCCAGTCGTACTGGGCATGAGCGATAGCTCGTTGACTGCGGCATGGATGCAATCCGTGAAAAACGAGAAAGACCCTTATGCCGCCAATATTTATTTGGCGCATTCAAAAGATGGTGGGCAAACTTGGACTGCACCCTTAAAACCCTATGGCGAGCAAGCCCGCATTTACGATGCCCAAATGTCGCTTACGCCACTACCAGATGCCCTTTTGGCGCTGGTGTGGACAGATAGTAGACACGTCAACCATGATGAAGATGAAACCAGCCCCAATAAAACCAGCCGCTACCAATTAATGGCTGCTGTGCTGGGCAAAGATAGGCTAGTGGGCAAAGAAATAACCTTGGACAATGATGTCTGCTCCTGCTGTAGCGTTAATACCGATGTAGCAAACGATGAGCTTATGACGGTTTATCGAGACCATCTTAAAGGGGAAGTCCGTGACATCAGCGCAGTGCGCTGGAATCATGACGGCGTAATCCATGCGGCTCCGGTACATGACGATCATTGGGTAATCAATGGCTGCCCCAGCAATGGCCCGTCTGTGGATTTGTCAGATAAGCAGACTGTTGTTGCATGGTTCAGCGCAGGGGACGGCAAAGGTACGCTTCGGCTTGGTTTTGCATCTAATAGTAACGCCTTCAAACCACCCATTGTCGTAGATGACCATGCCATTGGTTTTGGGAAAGCGTTGTTGCTGGATGATGGTTCAGCAGTAGTGGCGTGGCGCAGCAATGCTGGTTCTGAAGAAGAATTGCTGGTGGCGCGAGTAACTCCTGGCGGTGAAGTAACTGAGCGGACAACGGTTTTTCGCGGTAGTTTTGCGCGATGGCCTAGCAACTACCTGAGTTTGGAAAAAATTGGCAATGAGGTTTACATCGCCTGGACTGACCCGATTAAAAAGACGGTTCGGTTGGTGGCGGTTGCTTTGTAACCAGGTTGCGCCTGAACGCTACCTGACTTTGTATGCCCCAAATGTCACATAACCGCTCACGCATTAATGTGACCTACACGGCTACCGCTTAACTTAACGGCATTGACAATATGCCATCCGGCTAAGGAGTGCAATTGGTAACTTGACTGAGGCCAAATTTATTCTTACCATAAAGTAATACTTAAACATGTTGGTAAGGAATAAGCATGCAACAGACAACATTAACCAGTAAAGGTCAAATTACTATCCCGAAAAATATAAGGGATTTTATAGGGTTGCATACTGGCGATAAAGTTGAGTTTGTGATTACTGATAAAAACGAGGTATTACTTAAACCGATCACTAAAAAGGTGGATGACGTTTTTGGTGTGCTGCATAAGTCGGGCAGGACTGCGGTGAGTGTTGAGGAAATGGATGCCGCTATAAGGCAAAAAATACGGGATAGTTTCCAGTGATTGCCTTGGACACCAATGTATTGGTGCGCTTTCTGGTAAAGGACGATGACCATCAGGCAGCTGCGGTTTATCAGCTTTTTAAGCAATCGGAAGAAAAGCAAGAGCCGTTGTTTGTGCCGTTATTGGTGGTGCTGGAAACCGTATGGGTTTTGCAGTCCATTTACGACATAGCGGATGAGGATATTGTCTCGGCGATTAACCAGCTTTTGTTGATGCCTGTGTTGAAGTTTGAAGGGCAATCGACGATCCAGGGTTTTATCGCCTCGGCACACGATGTAAAACTGGGGCTTGCTGACCTATTGATTGCACATTCTGCAAAGGCTTCTAATTGCCAACAGGTTTTCACTTTTGATAAAAAAGCTGCTGCATTTAAGTATTTTCGGTTGTTGGAATAAAGTTAATATTTTTGCCGAAAAAGACCTCTCCAGAGGGATGCCTTGAGCGTGACCGGGTTTCAGTCACTAAAGTTTTGCTAATGTTATTACCCTGAAATACGTAGAAACCCTGCGAACGGGACAATATGTCCCGTCCGGCGGACTGGCGCTCTCGCTGAATAGTTAACTAAATCTTAAATTTACCCAATTTCCCTTTAGTGTAAAATGGCGGGTTAGAAACCTCAATAAGTGATCCAACAAACAATCCTTATACAAGTCCACAAACAGGTGATCTTCAACAACAATATGACTACTGGTATTCGCTATGTTTAACCGACGCAATAAATGTCTGGTTGTGGTTCTGCTTGACTTAAGCCCATTGTAACGATCCCATAATTAACGATAACATAGACTTACGCTAAGATTACGATAGTGCAAATAAAATCCCCTCTTTTTGAAGCGTTGACTGGCGAAATACATCATCGCCCTATCGTTGGCTTATTGACCGTTTTGGTGCTGTTGGTGCATTTATGGGTGGTTGTTTTGTTATTACAGCCTACCGAAACAGAGAAAGTGACTGAGCCGCTAAAAGTTATGGAAGTTGCGTTGCTTTCTGAGCCTAGCCCAAAAGCCGAAGCCGCACAACCCGCGCCAGCAAAACCGGCTCCACCCAAAAAAATCCCCCCGAAAAAGAAGGCCGTCAAACCGCCCGTCAAGAAGAAAGAGCCAGTTATCCATAAACAGGGCGAGATACCAAAACCGCAGCCGATAACTGATGAACAAAAGCCGACACAACCATCGCCTTCGGAATCTGTTCAAAAGCCGGAAATGCCAGCATCACAGTCCCAATCGGCTGCTGTTAACAAGCCTGTTGCTAAACCTGGCAATGGCGAAGCTAAATCCAAAGGTGTTAATTCAGGTATTGTTGAGTTGGGATGCCCTAAGCCTAAATACCCTGCACGTGCTATGAGCCGACATATTGAAGGTTGGGTTAAAATCGAGGTGATGATTAGCGCAACGGGAGCAGTGACAAATGCGAAAGTTGTCGGCGCCCAGCCTTCAGGCATTTTTGACGATGCGGCATTGGAAGCCACCAAGAATTGTAAATTCAAGCCAAAGATAGTTAATGGCATAGCAGTGACACAAAGAGGTTTAAAAATGTCTAGATTTAAGCTAACAAATTAATGCCTGTTAAAACGTATTGAATCAATTAGGCGGTTATAATCATAACCGGACTGTACTTTTTATTTTGAACAACTAAAGAAGGAAATCCCAATGCTTTATCATAGTTCGCCCGCCGCCGTTGTAGACGGGACCTTATATGTATTACTGGCTTTTTCGGTAGTGACTTGGACGCTTATAGTTTTTAAATCCTGGCAGTTTTCAAGAAACAGCTATTGGAATCGACGTTTTGAAAGCGCGTTTTGGGAAACCGAATCGCTGTCTGAAGCAGAAGCTATGCCCACAAACAAATTTCGAGGGCCATTGGCACGAATTACCAAGCGAGGTTTGGCATGGCTGGCGGAAAGTCGGCAATCCGCAGCCAAGAGCCTTAAGTTTCGGGGTACGCCAAGTGATTTGCTCGAACACGCCTTGTCCGTGCAATTGCAGGAAGAATTGCACTCGATGGAAAGCGGCTTGACGATATTGGCGAGCATCGGCAGCACCGCACCATTTGTCGGGTTGTTCGGGACGGTCTTGGGCATCATGCACGCCATGCACGAGATCACTGCAAGCGGCTCGACCAGCTTAGATGTAGTTGCAGGCCCCATTGGCGATGCCCTTGTTGCCACCGCCATCGGCATCGCGGTTGCCGTGCCAGCCGTGTTGGCATACAACTTTTTCTTACGCCGCGTCAAACTGCACCGCGCCGGACTGGAAAATTTCGTAGTCAGTTTCATGCACGTTGCCTTAAGTGCGGATACTCAAAGCAAGAAGGAATAAACATGGCTTTTAAACCACAATCCGAAAACGATAGCGCAATGAGCGAGATTAACGTCACCCCGCTTGTTGATGTCATGCTGGTATTAGTCATTATTCTCCTGATAACTGCGCCATTGCTAACGCAATCCGTCCATGTGACCTTGCCGAAAACTGCCGAGACTACGGCGAATATAAACGAGCAGCCATTACAGCTTGCCATCGACGCGCAAGGGTTGATAACGCTCAACAAACAAGCTATCGAAAATCTGCCTGCGCTGGAAATATTCTTGAAGAATGAGCTTGTAAAAAACAAGGAAGTTGCAGTGCATTTATATGCCGACCAAAGAGTGGTTTACAAAAAAATTGCCGAAGTTATGGCTACTGTGCAACATGCAGGAATCGCTAAAATAGCATTCGTAACGGTAGAAGAGTAGTGTATCCTCCTGTCTCATCTATTTTACGTTTAAAACTTGGTGCTTATGGACTTATTTGCTCAATTCCTTGATTTTTTTATTCACCTCAATACCCATCTTGCCGATATATTGGCGCACTATGGCACACTCACTTACGCCATATTATTTTTCATCATATTTTGTGAGACCGGCCTGGTAGTTTTACCCTTATTGCCGGGCGACTCTTTACTTTTCGCAGTTGGCGCGCTGGGGGCGAGCACTGGAAAACTGGATGTCTATATTTTGATCGCGCTTTTAATTGTTGCGGCTTTAGCAGGCGATAATCTCAACTATGTCGTAGGTAAATTTTTCGGGACTAAAATCAAATCTCGGGAAAAAATTGGATTTTTCAAGCGTGAATATATCGACCGCACAGAAACCTATTATGATAAACATGGCGGTAAGACTGTCATTATTGCCCGTTTTATACCAATAATCAGGACGATTGCCCCTTTTGTGGCGGGGGCTGGCAATATGCACTATCCACGTTACCTACTTTTTTGTATAACCGGTGCCATTTTATGGGTGGGTGGGCTTATCACACTAGGCTATCAATTCGGCAATCTCGACATCGTAAAGCGTAACTTTGAACTCGTTATTTTAAGCATTGTTGTGATTTCGCTGTTGCCTTTGGCCCATCAATTTTGGTGTAATATTCGGGCGAATTCAAAATAATCAAATTTATGGATTCTAAATGCAGGTTGCATTTTTATCATTTATTTTAATTCGGGGAATCCTGTGAAAGGCGTATTGTTACCCATCGTTTCATTTTTTTTACCCACAACCGTTTTCGCGGATGTAGGTTCAGGAGCGGGTGTAGCCGTCCCCTTGGATCTAACCCATCATATTGTCGGTTATTTTTCAGTAGGACTAACGGTAATGGCCTACGTGGCTGCCATGTCGGAGGACGTGATCGACCTGCGGAAGTCAAAACCGATGGTGTTGGGATCGTCTATCGTTTGGTTTGCGATTTGTATTTACTATGCGTTGCATGGGCAAGCCAAAGTGGCTGCGCTGGCCTTCGAGAGCAATTTGCTCGCGTATGTCGAACTGCTATTGTTTATCCTAGTTTCCATGACATATCTGAATGCTATGGAGGAGCGCGGCATTTTCGACGGACTGAGGATTTGGCTGCTAAACAAGCAATTCAGCTACCGGCAACTGTTTTGGATAACGGGCTTCCTGGCTTTTCTGCTTTCAACTGTAGTCAGTGGTCTTGCGATAGGGTTAATAATGGGAGCGGTGGTTACTGCGGTTGGCAAAAATAAGAACAAGTTCATCGGACTGGCCTGTATCAATATCGTTGTGGCGGTCAATGCGGGGGGTACGTTTAGTCCGTTAGGCGGCATTTCTACGCTGTTTGTTTGGCAAAGACAAATCTTGCATTTTGCTGAATTCTTTGTCTTGGCTCTTCCCTGTCTGGTTAATTTCCTCGTTCCTGCCGTCATCATGCATTTTTACGTTCCCAAAGAAACACCTGCCACATCAAGCAAGATGATTTTACTTCGGCGGGGAAGCAAAAGGATTTTATTTCTTTTCGCGGTAACGCTCGTTATAACGGTTTTAGGTAACGTCTATCTTGAACTGCCTCCTGCTGCTGGAATGATGGGAGGCTTGGCACTGTTACAGTTTTTCAGTTATTTTTTAACCAGGACAGTTAAAAATCATCCGAGTCAATTCGCTTATGCCTACAAATTTTTTGGCGTGGATGTTCCCGTCGGGAATGAAAAGCAAGATTTTGACATTTATAAGAATGTCGGCAATATAGAATGGGATACCTTACTGTTTTTTTACGGTGCCATGATGATTATCGGTGCCTTGAGTTTTGTCGGCTACCTTGATGCGGTTGCGAATTTTTTATTCGGACAGCACTCGCCCACTGATGCCAATATTATCATTGGATTGACTTCGGCCTTTATCGATAACGGCACACTGATGTTTGCCGTACTGAGTATGCATCCGGACATTCCATCTGGACAATGGTTGCTGCTCACATTGACGCTTGGCGTGGGCGGTAGTTTATTGGCAATCGGTTCGGCGCCTGGGGTCGGCCTACTCGGTCAAACTAAAGAAGGCTACACCTTTGGTTACCATATGCGTTGGACACCAGTCATTTTGATCGGATATGTTGGCCAGCATTGCAGTGCATTTGTGGATTAATGCCAGCTATTTTTGATGTATATGGGTACTGAAACTGCTTCAGCAAAGCTTCCAAATTAATGGGTAGCACCGTATTGTTGGCTCACTAATAATATTTCAATCAATAATCCAAAAAAATCGTCACACAGCCAATAGCGTTTCAAACCTGAATTATCTGGCGGTGTTGCCGTCACTAAACAAAGAAACCCTAAAATTCAGCTTTAAACTCAATAAATAAACGACAACCAACTAACGTGATGGCTTTGGCTTTTATGCCGAACCCTAACTAAAACGGCCTATACGGCGTTTAGATTCTCATTTTCGTATACGCGGACTTTCTTCCATCCGGCAAAAACCTCTTCATGAAAAGGAAGGTCATTGTCTATAGCATGTTCGTAACAACTTCTAAACACACGAGACGTACGGAATGCATGTAACTCAGCATCTGCCGTAACGCTCTCCACATTGCCTACCTGGAAAGTTTTGTTTCTGGCTTTTCCGTTATCTACCCAAAATACGGTATAGCAAAGATAGCTTTTGTTTTTGCGGTGATCGAATTTGATAGTTCTGGAAACCCCAGTAACGCCTGTAGTGGTTTTGTTTTTTGGAGGCTTGAGAAAACGCGTTTTGCTGCCTTTGAGCGCTACTAACATTTGATCCCGCCAAGTAATGGCGGCATTTAAAGATTTGTCTCGGTTACCCCACATCTTGTGGGAAAAATAACGGCTACTCTCTTTGCCGCGCCTGACGATCCGAACTTGATACCCGAACACATCGGGTTCAGTGATGTGCTTAACTTTTGTCATATAAAATCTCGATTAAACTAAAACAAGTAACACCAGAGTTATGTTGCCATCCCAATGGTCGTCTAGGGAAAATAGTGTTCAGCCTGATTTGTAAGCTTATGACTACAAATTATGGCTGAAGTTTTAAAAAAAGCAAGTGATGCAAGTAAAAAAATGTATGCTAAGACAATTCTTAGCTAATCTCGTGTAAAATGACCTTCACCCCGTTTTGGCTCAATAAGCTGCCAAGCGGTTTGGCACAGTTACTGCTTTTTGTTTTATTTTGGATAACCTGGAGATATTTGATGAGCGTTCTAGTCGGTAAACAAGCCCCTGATTTCACCGTTCCAGCCGTGCTGGGGAATGGAGAAATCGTTGATTCATTTAGTTTTTCTTCGGCGACCAGCGGTAAATATGCCGTGGTGTTCTTTTATCCGCTGGACTTTACTTTTGTATGTCCTAGCGAACTGATTGCGCTGGATCACCGCATGGCTGAATTCACTAGCCGTGGCGTTGAGGTGATTGCGGTGTCTATTGACTCACATTTTACCCATAACGCTTGGCGCAATACGCCAATCAACAAAGGCGGCATAGGCCCTGTCCGTTACACGATGGCAGCGGATATGGCGCATTCTATCTGTAAGGATTATGATGTTGAAGCGGCAGCTCCGGCTGTGGCTTATCGTGGTACTTTCCTAATAGACCGCAATGGTATGGTTCGTCATCAGGTGGTTAATGACTTACCTTTAGGCCGTAACATGGATGAGTTGTTAAGAATGATCGACGCGCTGCAATTTTTTGAAGAACACGGCGAAGTCTGCCCAGCCGGCTGGAATAAGGGCGATGCAGGTATGAATGCCAGCCCTGCTGGTGTTGCTGAGTATTTGGATAAAAACGCAGATAAGCTGTAAGCCAACAAAAAATCAACTGACGCATTGCTTTAACGCAATGCGTCTTGATGGTTTAGTTGTTAATCTTGAGATTACTTAGCAATTTCCTTCTAATGAAATAAGCAGCAACCAATCCACAAAGCGCAGGTATTTGGGTAAACACAATAATCGCCGTGCTTTTTTTGGCTACCGCCGCTGTTAATGCTTTAACCAACGTCAAATCTATCAGAAACCAAGTAATCAAGTAGCCGATTAGTCCAATTATCACCCATTTTGCTGGTGGCTCGCCCACCTTATCTGCTGTCATATAAAACCATACAGCGATGCCGAGTGCGGCCAGTTTTGCTAAAAGTAACATGTTTTCTCCTCTCCAAAGTAATTATGATAAATTTATTGAAATTCAGCGTATGGCTTGAATTTTACAATTATTAATGAATTTATTCACTGGCTTGTTATCCTATTTCTTTATCTTCATAAGACTATTTATATTATCTCAATTTTACCAGTCAAAACCGGAAGTGACTTGTGCGAAAAATAACCCAATATTTGTTAGCTGGCTGCTCGGTATTGCTACTTGTTGTCGTCATCGCTGTTTGTCTTATACCTTTTCTTGTTGATCCCAATGACTATAAAACCGACATTGCAGCTTTGATTAAAGATAAGACCGGACGTGATGTCGCGTTTGAGGGTGATATTACGGTGTCCGTATTCCCTTGGGTAGGCTTGAAGACTGAAAAAATGGTGATTAGCAACAGGCTGGGTTCTCAAAAATTGCCGTTCATTAGCGTTGCTAAAAGCGACATCAACGTTAGGTTGTTGCCCTTGTTGTCGCAGAAAATCGAAGTGAGCACTATCGCCTTAGAAGGTTTGACCTTAAATTTGGTTAAGGATAAGCAAGGAGTAAGTAATTGGGCTGATTTAGTTGCCCCCAATCCAGTATCACCGTCGAATGCAGCTGCAACCGCAGTTAAGCCTGACACCAAAAATATCCAACCCCAATCCGCGCTGGCCGCACTGACTGTTGGTGGCATTGCTATAAATAATGCTCAGGTGAATTGGGATAATCAACAAACAGGGGAACGTCTGGAGCTAAAGAACATCCATTTCACAGTCGATAAGTTTACCTTTGGTGAGCCAGTAAAAATCGATTTGGCGATGGCTGCTTCCGGTAAAGAGCTAAAATTTCCTGGGTCTGTAAAATTAACCTCCGATTTGCGTGTTGATGAGAAACTGGATAATTTTGTGTTCAGCGATAGTCATTTGGAATGGCTAGATGCCAAAAAATTAGCGTCCGGTCAGTCATTAGCCATCACAATTACCACCCCAAATACAGCCGTGAACGTTACCAAACAAACGCTTAAGTTTTCGGGTCTGCAACTGCAATCTGGAGACCTTAAGTTTGCCGCCGAAATCACCGGTGAGCAGTTCTTAGATAAACCGTCTTTTCAGGGTACTGTCGTTGCTACGCCGTTTAATCCTGGCATAGTTTTAAAGCAATGGGATATTGCACTTCCCACTATGAGCGATGCCAAGGCATTGACCAATCTAGGGATGAGCTTTCATTTCCAGGCAAACCCTGATCTAGTTGAATTGACCAATCTTGATGTTGCCTTAGATAATAGCCACGGTAAAGGCTCTGTAACAATTAAAGATTTTGCCCTGCCAGCCGTTGTGTTTGATGTGGTTGTGGATGCGATTGATGTTGACCGCTACCTAGCACCGCCAGAAAAATCAAGCAAACCCCTAGTAAGCCCTGGCATGGCTTTTGCGGCGGGGACTTTCAGCTTTCCGCTGGACTGGCTTAGAAAGCTCGATGCAGAAGGTAAGTTGGCGTTGGGTAACATGACATTTAATCGAATGACCTTACAAGACCTGCACTTAACGCTGAGTTCAAAGAAAGGCATTGTTAAGGTAGAGCAAACCGCGAAGCAGTTTTATCAGGGATCGTATTCAGGTAATCTCAGTATTGATACACGTGCAGAAAAGTCGTTTTTTGTATTGAATGAAAATTTGACCAACATTCACCTTGAACCCTTCCTAAAAGCCATCAAAGGAGATGCTAAGATGGGCGGATTTGTCGCCTTATCAACCCAATTGCACGGGCAGGGCAGTAAGCTAAAAGAAATCAAGTCAAACCTAACAGGGAAGGTCGATTTTTTTTTAAAAGACGGTTTTATAAAGGGTTTCAATCTGCAAAAAATGGTTGAAAACGGCAAAAAACTGGTCAAAGGTGGCGCGTTACCCGTAGATTCACAGCACGACCAAACCAATTTCTCCGAAATCAGCGGCACGGCAACTATCAATAAAGGCTTGCTGCAAAATAATGACCTTATTGCCAATACAGCAAAATTACGCAGCAAGGGTAAGGGCAGTGTCAATCTTAATACCGAGGGCGTGGATTACAATCTATTGATCAAATTGCTTAAGACGGCAGCCACCACTACTACGCCCGAACAAGTACACGATACGCCTATCGGCATTCATTTAGGCGGCACATTCAGCAAGCCCACTTATACCCTGGATGTGGCGGCATTATTAACCGATAAGAACAAGGCAAAAATCGAACATTTTTTGGACAAAAACAAAGTAAAAATTGACAAGTTAATGGACAAGCTGGATAAAAAGCTTGGCCCTGGAGTCGGTGATCTGCTGAAAAAGATTTTTTAGCAGGAACAAGTACCCGTCATGAATCCAGTAACATTTCAACAAAACGTGTTGGCATGGTTTGACCAACATGGCCGCAAAGATTTACCTTGGCAACAAAATATTAGCCCGTATCGGGTTTGGCTTTCTGAGATTATGCTCCAACAAACTCAAGTTGCCACGGTCATCCCGTATTTCCAGGCATTCATTGCCAAGTTTCCTGACGTGGACAGTTTGGCGCAAGCTCCTGTTGATGAGGTGTTACAGATGTGGTCGGGTTTGGGTTATTATGCCCGTGCGCGAAACCTGCACAAAGCGGCGCGGATTATCGGTGAGCAAGGCCAGTTCCCCGATACGTTGGATGGTCTCATGGCATTGCCGGGCATAGGTCTATCGACAGCCGGCGCTATTTTAAGTATTGCTTTCAACAAAGGTCACCCTATCCTTGATGGTAATGTGAAGAGGGTGTTGGCGCGATATAAGACGGTTTCAGGTTGGACGGGCAACAGCCAGGTCATTAAGCAACTTTGGGAAATCAGCGCACGGCTTACTCCTGATGAGCGGGTGGCTGACTATACCCAAGCCATGATGGATTTAGGGGCTACTGTCTGTACACGCAGTAAACCGTCTTGTGAAGAATGCCCGCTTGTGACGGCTTGTTTAGCATGGAAAACTGAAACAGTAGCTGATTTTCCAACACGAAGAATGACAAAAAAATTGCCCGTCAAGCAGCTGGTATTTTTGCTATTACACAATAATCAGCAGGTAATGTTGGAGAAAAGACCGCCTACCGGTATCTGGGGCGGACTATGGAGTATGCCGGAGTTTGCTAATGAAAGCGATGCTGTGAATTGGTGCATAAGCAATAATCTGCGAATTGTTCGCCAACAATCCAATGAAAAGCAGCGGCATACTTTTTCCCACTATCATCTGGACTATAATCCGCTGCTCATCGAAACTAACAGCACCATGGATATTATCCAAGAAGATGGTCGAGTTACCTGGCATAACATTGAACAAATCAAGCAGCTCGGTCTTGCAGCCCCTATTAAACTGCTATTGCAACAACACTTCAAAGGAGAATAAGAATGACCCGATTAATTAATTGCGTGAAATTAGGTAAAGAAGCCGAAGGCTTAGATGAACCGCCTTTTCCAGGTCCAAAAGGTCAGGAAATATTCGAGAAAATATCCAAACAAATCTGGAAAGACTGGCTCAGCAGACAAACCATGCTGATAAATGAAAACAAACTCGCCAGTTACGATCCAAAAGCCAGATCGTATCTTGCTGAGGAAAGGAATAAATTTTTGTTTGAAGGTAACGACGACATGCCGCAGGGCTATGTGCCACCCAAAGACTAAGTTCAGGATCATACTCAAATATAGCACTATCTATGAAATGAGTTTATAGCTTTGTGTTAAGGGTGATCGTGCCAAAAATGGGTTGAAAAAGGTCGCTGATTGTTAAAATCTTTTCAAGATATTTACTTATTTCCCAGCCTTAAGAGTTAGAATATATTATTTTAGTATTTCCGATGGGGTAATTTTTATTTCTTGTGGTTTGGTTTTACGTAAGATTTTTTTTGATGATTTTGTTCTGTGTTTTGTTTTATGACCAGCGACCACTTTCTCTTCAGGTTTAAAAGAAATAGCGATTCCATCAACATGTGTGATGCTTAGAGGGTTATCGTAGCCCTCTTCTTTACTTTCTTGAATCTTGGTATCGATGATCGCGTCAACTTTATCGCCATACTTAGTCAAGGCCTCTTTTTTTAAAAGATCTATGCCTTCTGTGCGTAACTGAATTTGATTATCTGAGGAGGAGGGTCTCTCTAGGGTATATTCGACTTGGCCTAGAATTTCGTAGGGTCTATTGTAGCGACCGTCATTTATCAGAATCTCCTTATTGGCATTAGATAGTGCTGTTTGGCTAGTGACTACCGAAGATGTCTCGGTGGAAGATGCGTTGGTTATAGGGTTATACCTACAACCAACGATGAATAGGACTCCAAAAATAACGAAAAAAATTCTTGTGCCTACGCGTTTCATACGAGGATCTCAAAGTTTATTTAACTGGGAGTTGTAGTTGTAAATTGACATCTAAACTGTGCTTTAAACCTTTTTTATTCTATCAGTGACTACTCCAATCTACCCAGCCAAAATGCGCTGAGCTAAGCACCAGTATACCAAAGGCGATACGATACCATGCAAATGCAGTAAAGTCGTGTCTGCTGATGAATCGAATTAGGCCGCGAACCGCCAGGAATGCGCTGATAAATGAAACGACGCTACCTACGGCAAACAAACTGATGTCATCGCTGCTGAACAAGTCACGATTTTTGTAAACATCATAAAGTGTAGCCGCAAACATGGTGGGAATGGCGAGAAAAAATGAAAACTCTGCTGCCGCCAAGCGGGATAAGCCAAAAAACAATCCACCGATGATGGTTGCGCCGGAACGGGAAGTACCAGGAATCATTGCCAAAGCCTGTGCAAACCCTACTTTCAAGGCATCTTGCCAAGTCATGTCGTCGATGGTTTCGGTGTGGATAGTGTGTTGACGGCGTTCTGCCCATAAAATCAACAAGCCGCCGATGATAAAAGCCGAAGCAACCACGGTTGGGTTGAACAAATAAGCTTTAATTTGCTTCAAGAACAAAAACCCTAAGATAGCAGAAGGCAGGAATGCGATAATTAAGTTAGTAGCCAAACGCTGCGAGGTACGCTCCTTGGTAATACTAACCAAGGTGTGGGTAAGCCGAACGCGGTATTCCCAAACCACGGCTAGAATCGCCGCAAACTGGATAACAATCTCAAAGACTTTGCCTTTGTCGTCGTTAAACCCCAGTAGCTGTCCAACCAGGATAAGATGGCCTGTCGAAGATACAGGTAGAAACTCGGTCAAGCCTTCCACAATGCCTAGAATAAAGGCAGGAAAAAGTAAGTGTGTATCCGACATAAATTATGGGGTTTTGATAGGTAACGTTTATTTACTTATCGCTTCATCGAATCGAAAAATTCCGCGTTGGTTTTAAAATCTTTGAGTTTTCCGATCAGGAATTCGGAAGCAGCGGTTTCGTCCATCGGTTGAAGAATTTTACGCAGTATCCAGGTTTTTTGCAGGGTGTCGGGATCAACCAGATATTCTTCCCTACGTGTGCCGGAACGGTTGATGTTGATGGCAGGGTAAATCCGTTTTTCGGCAATTTTACGATCAAGATGCAACTCCATGTTGCCCGTACCCTTGAATTCCTCGTAGATGACTTCGTCCATTCTTGAGCCCGTATCAACCAGAGCAGTGGCTATGATGGTCAAACTACCGCCTTCTTCGATATTACGTGCCGCGCCAAAAAAACGCTTAGGTTTTTCCAGGGCATTGGCATCGACACCACCCGTTAGTATTTTGCCGGAAGATGGCACTACCATGTTATACGCTCTTGCCAGTCGGGTTATCGAGTCTAACAAGATAACCACGTCGTGTTTATGCTCGACCAGACGACGGGCTTTTTCGATAACCATTTCGGCGACCTGTACGTGCCGGGTTGCTGGTTCATCAAAAGTGCTTGAAATAACTTCGCCACGGACACAGCGTTCCATTTCGGTAACTTCTTCAGGGCGTTCGTCGATTAACAATACGATGAGGTAGCATTCGGGGTTCTGCTCAGCAATTGCTTGGGCTAGGCTTTGCAGTATCATGGTTTTACCGGCTTTCGGTGGCGACACAATCAAGCCGCGCTGACCTTTCCCGATGGGGGCGATCAAATCTATTATGCGTCGGGTCAAATCTTCGCTGCTGCCATTGCCTTGCTCAAGCACGAAGCGCTGTTTAGCAAAGAGCGGTGTCAGGTTTGAAAAGTTGATTTTGTTTTTGGTGTTTTCGGGTGGCTCAAAATTGATTTGGTCAACTTTGAGCATAGCGAAGTAACGTTCAGTGTCTTTCGGTGGTCTGATCTTGCCAGTAATAGTATCGCCAGTTTTGAGAGAGAATCGCCTGATTTGGCTAGGTGAAACGTAAATATCATCCGGGCCCGCCAAGTAAGAGCAGCCGGGGGTTCGTAAAAAACCGAAGCCATCTTGTAAAATTTCCAAAACACCATCGCCAGAGATGTCGTCGCCCGCTTTTGCCTGCTTTTTAAGAATAGCAAAGATGAGATCCTGTTTACGGGATCTGGCTACGTTTTCGAGCCCCAGAGATTCGGCTATTTCAATGACTTCATTAATTGGTTTTTGTTTTAACTCGGTAAGGTTCATAAGGGAGAGAAAATTCGAAAGAATTCGCCTACGCATTTAAGCTGTAAGACGGGTTTAGGATTCAGGGGTGCGGTCTATCGGACGATGCGGTTTGAAAACGCGAGCAAGTTCCGTCGCGTCGGAGCAGTATATCGTAAGTATTTAGACCCGTCCAATATTTTGTAACGGGTCTGATTCTTATTTTTTATTACAGGTAGTTGTCAACGAATCCGGCAAGTTGTGATTTTGTCAAGGCACCCACTTTTGTTCCTTCTACTTCGCCATCTAGAAATAGCATAAGCGTAGGTATACCTCGTACGCCATAATGTTGTGGAGTCGCTGGGTTATCATCAATGTTTAACTTAACTACAGTCAATTTACCCTCATAATCTTTGGCAATTTCATCCAAAATTGGGGCAATCATCTTACAAGGGCCGCACCATTCCGCCCAGTAATCAACCAATACAGGCCCAGTGGCACTAAGAACAGTTTCACTAAAATTACTATCATTGACATGAAGAACCAAGTCGCTCACATTACATCTCCAACATTTAAAAGCGTAACTATAGGAGGGATAAACTAAGCCGTCAATCAATTTTCGGCTAAACTGCTTTTTACGGTATGCTATAACCCATGAATAATACCCATTTAACCGAAATCCTTTTCAGCAACCTTGAGTTGTCCGAGGCCATCCTGCAAGGTTTAAAAGAAGCGGGCTTCCATCACTGCACACCGATACAAGATAAAACCCTACCTTTGGCACTACGGGGCAAGGATGTGGCAGGTCAAGCGCAAACTGGAACAGGCAAAACGGCGGCATTTTTGCTGGCTACCTTTCAGCACCTTATCAATGATGAAACTGATCTAGATGAAGAAGAGGATGACGATGAAGATGCTATTGATGAGGCAGTAGAAAAGGTAATCGTTAAACCTGTTAGAAACAAAACCATCAATTATCCCAGAGCGATCATACTCGCACCAACCAGAGAATTAGCCATTCAAATTCATAAAGATGCGTTGCAATTGGGCAAACATCTTAACCTTACATTTGCCTTAATCTATGGCGGCACGGATTACCAAAAGCAACTGGTCAAAGTAAAATCAAATGTCGATATTATTATCGGTACGCCAGGGCGTATTATCGATTTTTATCGACAAAACGCGTTCACGCTAGATCATGTCAAAGTCATGGTGTTGGATGAAGCAGACCGCATGTTTGACTTAGGGTTCATCAAGGATATCCGTTTTCTACTGCGCCGTATGCCAGCACCGGAAACACGCCTGAACATGCTGTTCTCGGCAACTTTGTCGTATAAGGTAACTGAACTGGCTTATGAGCATATGAACAACCCAGTGTTGGTGAAAATTGAGACCGAAGAAGTCACCTCCAAAGCTATCAATCAAAGTGCTTACTGCCCGTCAAACGAGCAAAAAATACCGCTGCTATTGGGTATATTGAAACACGACCAACCGCAACGAAGCATTATCTTCGTCAATACCAAACGCTGTGCGGAAGAACTGGATGCCACACTTAATGCTAATGGCTACAAAACTGCTGCTTTAAGTGGTGACGTACCGCAGGAAAAACGGCAGAAGTTATTGCTTAGTTTTCAGGAGAACGAAATTTCACTGCTGATTGCCACCGATGTTGCGGCTAGAGGTTTGCACATCGCCGATGTTTCCCACGTTATCAATTATGACTTACCCCAAGATGTAGAAGATTATGTTCACCGGATAGGACGGACAGCGCGGTTTGGTGCAAGCGGCGAAGCCATCAGCTTTATTTGCGAGGAATATGCCTATTCCATGCCGGATATTGAAGAATTTATCGGACAAAAAATCCCCGTCAAAGCCATAGTCAAAGAATTATTGGCAGAGGTCATAAAGCCAGAACGAAAGCCTAAAGAATTCAGACCAGCCCAGCGTCCCAAACGTCCGCCACACAGCCAAAATCGTAAACCTAAAGCCCCCGCATTAACTCCCGAAAATCCTCGATAGCAGGGAAATCTGTTATCTCCTTCTTGGGCAACCCAGAATCTGGGCGGCTTACCGACACCAAATGGACAATCCCGTATTGACGGGCTGAATTCAGCACCGCAAGGCTGTCATCAATCAATAGCGTCGTTTGCTTTTCAAAAGAATGTTGATGTTGTAGGCGATGCCAAAAATCGGCATGTTCTTTAGGCAAACCAAAATCGTGGGAACTAACCAGGCCGTCAAAAAACGGCAGCAAACCCGTTTTCTCCATCTTTAAATCCAGGCTGTCGCGGTGGGCATTAGTCACTAACAGAACCCGCTGCGAAGATTGCTTGATCTTCTCCAAAAACTCGCTGACATGAGGCAGCACCGCTATCAATTCGGCAAGCTCGACTTTTAGTCCGGCAATATCCAACTGTAAGGTATCGCTCCAATAATCTAGGCAATACCAATCCAATGTTCCCTCTTTGCTTTTGAAGCGAGGAATCAGATGAGTTTTGGCATCGTCAACCGACAACCCTTCTTTTTCTGCAAACTTAAGCGGCACAAACTCCTTCCAGAAATGGTTATCAAACCGCAAATCCAGCAAAGTGCCATCCATATCTAGGAATACCGTATCAATTTCTTTCCAATTAACCATGAGAGTGATTTATATTTAAGCTTAGATTTAATCTGAAGTACGATGCAAAACCATTAACTTTGACATTAAAATAACGTAGCCCGTAAGGAAAAGAGCGTAATACGGGGACTAATAACCCTGGATTCCACTATGTTTCATCCAGGCTACCTCGCTGCCGCACCCCTTCAGGCGATTCCCGCCAAAACCTCCGGTACTTGGCCCGGCATACGGGAACGGGGCGATTGTCATAGCATACTAGGGTGCGTTTTACGCACCAAAATCATCGGTGTTTGTAGCAACACTCTCCCAAATCTGACAGTTTCATGATTTGTCGTTTTATGGCGCATGAAATGCACCCTTCCCAGATGTTTGACTATTTCAGGCTTTTATGGCATTCGCAAGCAAAAAGTTTGCATCTTTATTGAATTAATTTACGGTGTAAATAGTCGTAGAAGTGTATGTTGTCAGTTCGCATTTTTTGAACATCTTACCGCGTTGCACTAATTTTGAAACACTTTTAAATAAAAGGGGTGATTATGTTGAATTTCAGATCAAAAAAAATTATTTTGCCATTATATTTTTGTGCGCTGTCAGCACTTTTATTTCCTGCACTAACCCAGGCAGAGCTCGGTGGTAGTGGGAGTAAAGCTGCAAATGAGGCCACGGAACAAAGGGCTGTGAAAGAAAGAAAGCTTGAAAACAGAAAAAAAGAGGCCGAAGCTAAAAAAGCGGCTGAAGCCCAGCAAGGGCAACCAGCAGAAACTCAAACACCGCCAGAGGGCCAGCAGCAGGATAAACCGGCTGCACAGTAATTAGGTTGCAGGATGTGCTTAAAGTGAAGCCCATCACATTCGGCGGGTTACGCCGCGCATGGACACCAGTCGTAGTTTAGGCATAGTGAATTGCGCGGCTAACCTCGCCCTGCAACCATCCCACCGTACAAGGTCAAAAATTTTAATTTTTCAATCAGATGGATGCCGAATTCTTGATCCAAATCAACACGGCTGATGTATAAGAATATACCCTAACGCTAGGTTACGATGGACTATGAGAGCAACCAAGGTTCATTTTGAGATCCAAGTTCGGCCGTTATTTAGGTACATAAATAATTAGTTATAGGATCGTGATATATGAAAAATATATTGTTTTTATTATTCTTGCTGCTATCGGCAAATGCAGTTTCTGGGGCACGCACCGGTCATCATGGCGATTTCATTGTTACCTGCCATCCGCCAAAATTTATCCAAGAAAAACCGCTCGATAACGCACACGTTAGCTCGTTCCAAGAATTCGAGTTTATGACTTCAGACAATACCGATGGTAAAACCATCAAGGTGTGGGTGAATAATAAATTGCTTGATGCTGACATCGTGCCGCTTGCCAGTGGGCATTTCCGTGTCAAGGGCAAGTTGCCCGAACCCTTGCTGGAAGGTAAAGCGTGGATTAAAGTGACTTCCGAAAGCAATGACGGTTGCAATGCTTTACGGGCATGGAATGTTTACATTAACAAATAAGGTATCAGGTTCAGGAAATTTTCGACGGGTAATCAGCACAACTAACTCCTTTTATTGCATTTTTGCAGATTGCCTCACGGCGAATCCGCCTTACGTGTTATTTCCGATAAATGCTCCGATACTCGGAGCGGCATACGTGAGATGGAGACAATTGTAGAGGAGTTAACTTGCTAACCCCAACAAACATAATGAACGATGTTATGTTGGGGTTCGTTCCTCACCCCAACCTACCGTGCTAATTCTTTCATATATGTTTCAACCTCACCACCAAACAAGAAAGAGGCTTCGGGATATAAATTTGTAAAGCTAGGTGGGGCATATATAGGTTCAACGCTTTGAATCGCGCTTGATGCCACCACCCACGTTTCATTAAAAATCATTAATCTCCGCTCAAATAGATCGAGATTTAATTTTGCTTTGGCGATATTGCGTTGTTGATAAGTAATAATTACAGCAATAATCCCAACGATCAAAGTTGGCGTGACCTTAAGGAATTCTAAATACCAGTCCACTTGATTGCAGTCTGCTGCCATAAAGTTCTCTTCAAAAAACGAAACTTGGAGAATGCACGACACCCTCGGCACTATCCAAAAAAACCACGTTTTCGCGTTACTTCCGTACGGAGCTGCTCTGCTAATATATTTAAGCCTTCTCGTATCTCAACCCGTAACGTGCGTTAATGTAGGATGCGGTGAGTTACGAACCGCATCCTACGTGCTTATTATTTTTTATTTTGCTTAATTGCTGTATGTAAAGCACTCGGCCACGTGATCCCACTCATTCTAGTTGTGTCTAATTCTTTTTCTAAAATATCCCAATGTACATTTGAACTCGCTACTAAATCATATACACGCTGAATCATTAATAACTTCTCATTACCATCTTCCTTGTACTTGTTGTAAAGCATTTTGTTTTTATAATGCCCATATAACCAATAAAAAATAAATCCACAACCAAGCAAGCCATACGCTACGTTTTCACTTGAATTGGCAAACAACGCAATTAATATACTAAGAATTACAATCCACTTAATTAAAAACATTAACGTTTGAATCAAGATAGCAATGTATTTTCCGTCAAACCAGTTTGCTACATATATTTTGATGTTCGGTAATAAAAAATTACTAATCTTTTCATCGATTGCTTTTTTTTGATTTAAGTATGTAAGTACTATCAATATTTGTATTAATAGCCAATCTATAGATTCGGCCTTGTGAAGTTTTAACTTCCGTTCGCCTCGAGCCTGTCGAAAGGCTTGTGTGCTTCGACAAGCTCAGCACGAACGGTTCAAACATTAAAAGGCCGAATCAATAAGTCAGTACTTCTTACTTCTTTTTGTACAAAGTACCAATCGGCATCATTGTTTATGGTATTTATCCAATGCGTCCCGATATTAGTTAAATTCTTTTCAGTAAACCGAGCTAAGTCACTTTGGTGATTCCAATAGATATTAGCACCTATAGTTGTTTCTAAATCAATAACAATGCGTGATACTTCCTCTATTTTTCCTTCTCTTTCATTGATCTTATCTTCTATATCCTTGTAAAGTTGCTTAACAGAAAACTCACTAAGTTTTAATTTATCAAGTTGAGATTGGATTGTTTTTAAGCGTGCTAACATTTAAGCCCCGTTAAATTCTTTGAAAAACATTCATCATTTCCACGCTCCGCGTGGGAATGCAGCCCCAAGCCCGGTAAGGTTGGGTTAGACGCGCATGGCAACAATGACAAAACAACCATGTGTGTTTGGTCGCGTCGTAACCCAACGTTTGGCGATAAAATTGCCGCCCAATGCTGGGTTACGTCGCACGGGTAACTTTAAACAATCTTAGCGTGATTTGTTGTGTGCGCCTAACCCACAGTTAACTTCTCTATCCCGTACGCTGCGCTGACCATCGGAGCGTTTATCGAGAATAGCCCTAGGGGGTGGGATGCCTTTTCTTTGGATACTTTCTTTTGCTGATTGTACTCCTGCACAACCGCATTCACCACCTCCCTGTGGCTTGAAGAAGCAAAAGGAAGTATCTCGTCCGTGGATACGAGAGCCCACATTCAAATACTCGTCGCGTTAACGACACATTAATATTTTCACATCCCTGTATTCGGGATTCCGGCAATCCCTGCCGGAATGACGGTTACATATTTTGTGCAAGTCCATCCCATTGGTTCGACAGGCTCACCACGAACGGATTTTTTAATACATTCTAAACGCAAAATCCATCGCTATCTAAACCCCCGCCACAAACCCCGCCGCCTCTATCCCCGCAATCGCGCAACGCTCATCTTGTTCTGATGAATCGCCACTTATACCGACAGAACCGATAATCGTGTTACCTTTGTCACGGATCAATACGCCGCCAGGAACTGGCATAATCTGCCCTTCTGCGATGGTAATCAAGGCATTCATAAAATCTGGGCGGTGTTCTGCTACCGCCGCCAAACTTCGTGAGGATATGCCCATGTTGACGGCCCCCCAAGCTTTCGCCGTGGCGATTTGCTGCCTGATGACGGTCGCGCCATCTTCCCTTTGCAACGCTTTCAGATGTCCCGATGCGTCCAGTACCACCACAGTCAGTGGAGCCATGTTTAATGACCTGGCTTTTTGGGTGGCGGCGTTGATGATTTTATTGGCTTTTTCAAGTGTAAGTGGTGTCATTTGAGATCTCTTTTCTGCTTTTATTCTAATAATTTAACTAAATGCGGCCATATTTTTTCGACAATCATGGCTTGTGCCTTTTCATTGGGATGTAGGCCATCTGCCTGCATCAATTGTTTCGCCAATGCGACATCTTCAAGAATGAAAGGCACATAAGGTACGCCTAACTCTTTGGACAATTGCGGATAGACATTGTAAAACATCTCGGTGTAGCGTTTGCCATAATTGGGCGGAATTCGCATACTGAGCAATAATGCCTTAGCACCGGATTTCTGTACGCGACGGGTGATTTCGGCAAGGTTGTTTTTCAGGATAGCGGGCGACAGCCCCCGTAAACCGTCATTCGCCCCCAGCTCAATGACGACGACGCTGGGCTTATGCCTGGTCAACGCATCGTCAATTCGCGCCAATCCTCCGGCACTGGTATCGCCGGTGATACTTTCGTTGTTGATGCTGTAGTCGCTGTGCTTTTCTTGTAACTTGTTCTGAACCAAAGCCACCCAGCCCTGTCCCACTTCAATTCCGTAAGCGGCACTGAGGCTGTCGCCTAACACAACAATTGATTTTGCCGTGGCGGACACGGATACTAACGCAAAAACCATCGCAACCAAATACTTAAGCATGATGCAAACTCAACAATCAAGAAACATCATTGTAACTGAAAATCTCGGTAAGTCAGTTAAGACTTCCAGTGGAACGTTGCATATCTTGGCAGATATTAACTTGCAGGTGGCATCTGGCGAAAGCATCGCCATCGCTGGGGAATCCGGCTCAGGAAAATCGACGTTAATCAGCTTACTGGCAGGGTTGGATACGCCGACTATCGGCACGATTAGTCTTAATGGCAAATCCCTAACCGGCATGGATGAAGATGGTAGGGCGGCAATGCGTAATCAGTTGGTCGGCTTTGTGTTCCAGTCTTTCCAATTACTGCAAGGGCTTACTGCGCTGGAAAATGTGATGCTGCCGCTGGAGTTGAGAGGTGACAAAAATGCTAAGAATGCGGCTATTAGCTTATTAGAACGGGTAGGTTTATCTGAACGCCTCACGCACACACCTAGACAACTTTCCGGTGGAGAACAACAACGCGTGGCATTGGCGCGGGCATTCGTGTCCAGACCTGCCATTTTATTTGCTGATGAACCAACCGGTAATCTGGACAGTAAAACGGGGGCAAAAGTCATAGAACTCTTGTTTGAGTTGAATCTTGAAAACAATGCGACATTAATATTGGTGACCCACGACCAAACCTTAGCAAATCGTTGCCAACGCATCATCAAGCTAGATGCTGGGAGAATAGTATGAAGCCGTTTGGCCTCGCCGTGCGCTTGCTTTGGCGAGATAGCCGTGCGGGAGAGCTGACCATCCTGTTTCTGGCTTTGCTGATTGCGGTCACCAGTTCTACAGCCATTGCGCTGTTCTCAGACCGTTTGGAACGAACGATGACCAACCAAACCGCTGAATTTTTGGCGGCTGATATGGTTATCAGCAGCCATGCCACCATTCCTGAATCCTGGTTAGAAAAAGCAAAGCAACTGAATTTAGCGCAAGCACAAACGGCAGAATTCTCCAGTGTCCTGATCGAGAATGACGAATTATTGCTTGCGGGGATTAAAGCCGCTAGCAACTTGTATCCTCTGCGCGGTTTTTTAAAAACCACCACATCAGATTATGCAGATGAAACTATCGAACACAAAGGCCCAGAGCCTGGATTTGCCTGGGTAGAAAAGCGGGTTTTGTCGGCACTTAAGCTTAACGTAGGTGGTCTGATCATGGTCGGCGAAAAAAAACTGGTGATCGGTAAAATCATTACTTACGAGCCAGATAAGCAGGGTGATATTTACAGCCTGTCACCGCGCGTGATAATCAATAAGCAGGATTTACAGGAAACCGGAGTTATCCAGCCGGGCAGTCACGTCCATTATTTTTTTCAGTTTAGCGGTGAGCAGACGCAACTGGCTGAATTCAAACGCTGGGTTAAACCACAATTGAATCTTGCCCAGCGCATCATGGATATTCATGAAGACCGCCCTGAGTTAGGTTCGGCATTGAACCGTGCAGAACGCTATCTGGGCTTATCCAGCATTGTGGTCATCATTATTTCCGGTGTGGCTATCGCCATGGCTACCCGGCGTTACACCGAGCGTCATCTGGATGCGACTGCCATCCTGCGCTGCCTGGGCTGTAAGCAAAACGAGGTGCTTTGGTTGTTTATCAGTCAATTTCTACTTTTGGGCTTATTGACCAGCGCTTTAGCTTGCGGATTGGGTTGGTTTGTTCAGGAAATGCTCTTTAAGTTGTTACGGAACTTACTGCCCCAAAGCGTTGCCAATCCAGGATGGTTGGCGATTTTCTTTGGCATGATGACGGGCATGACGATACTAATAGGCTTCGCCTTACCGCCCTTGCTTCGTCTTAAAAAAGTTTCTCCGGCCAGAGTATTGCGCCGTGACTTAGAACCCTTACCTACCAGCGCATGGTTGGTTTACGGTTTGGCAGGTGGCATTGTGGGGATATTGATCTGGCGATACACCGAAGACCTCAATATGACGGTAACTATTTTCTGTGCGGGTTTAGTGTTATTGCTGGTTCTTGGCTTGCTGGTTTACTTGATGCTGATGTTGGCGCATCGGTATTTGTCTTCCATGCCTTTGAATTGGCGCTTCGGCTTGCAAGGCTTATTGCGAAATAGCCGCGCTACAGTCAGTCAAATCCTTGCCTTCACCATCACGCTAGTGGCGATGACACTAAGTTTCACCGTGCGTAGCGATTTGATCGAAAACTGGCACAAACAATTGCCGGAACACGCGCCTAATCATTTTGCCCTAAATATTTTCCCTGAACAATTACCTGGGCTGCAAACAGAATTTAAAGACAACGGTATTGAAAACAGTCAATTTTTTCCGGTGATAAGAGGACGGCTAACGGAGATAAACAGCGTACCTGTAAAAAAAATTGTCAGTAAAGATTCGCAAGGGGAAAGCGCGACACATAGGGAGCTGAGCTTGACTTGGACAGAAAAGCTACCCGAAGACAATAAAATCATTGTCGGTACGTGGTGGTCTCCTGAAAAAAAACCAGAAGTTTCGGTCGAGCAAAAACTGGCGGAGAGCCTAAAAATTAATCTTGGGGATAAATTACTGTTTGTCGTCGGTGGTCAGCAATTAACTGCAACCGTCAGTAATATAAGGTCGCTCCAGTGGGACACTATGAAGCCAAACTTCTATATGATTTTTTCACCTGGGACTTTAGAATCATTTCCAAGCACTTTTTTAACCAGTTTTTACCTCCCAGAAAACAAAAAAACTTATCTAAATCAACTGGTAAAACACTATCCAGCGATAACAATTTTGGAAGTGGATTTAATCCTAAAACAATTTAAAACTATCCTCTCGCAATTGACTGAAGCCATCAATTACCTGCTGTATTTTGCGCTAATGGCAGGTTTTACCGTCTTGTTTTCGGCAATTTATTCGACCTTGGACAACCGTATCTACGAGAGCGCATTGCTACGGACTTTCGGTGCTAACCGTTCTTTATTGCGACGAACACATATTATAGAATTTGCTTTGCTGGGGTTGGTTTCTGGTGTGCTGGCGGTGATGATTTCAGAAGCCTTGCTCTTTGCACTGTATTCAAAGGCGTTGCATTTGGATTACGCCCCAACCTGGTACTTATGGATTGCCTTACCGTTAATCGGTGCATTTATGGTTGGATTAGCAGGGTGTTGGGGTGTGCGCCGTGTTGTCACCAGCCCACCACTTCGGGTTTTAAGAGAGAGCTAATGTTGTTTTTCTATGATGTTGACCCTATTCATGGAGCATTCATAATTGATGGTCTAAACTAACGCCAACAATGTAAACAATCACTCAACGAGGTAGTAAAAATGAAAATAGTTAAAGCCAGTATGCTTATTACAAGCGCCCTGATGTTATCAGCATGCTACAGTCAAGGAGGCTACACGCCTACCGTTGATACCTACAACAATCCAAACGCGTATCGTATCAATCAGGATATGGAAGAATGCAGACAGTTAGCACAACACTCATCTGGTGGCAGCACTGTAAAAGAAACCGCAATTGGTGCTGGCGTAGGTGGCTTGGTCGGCGCTGCGGGTGGAGCCGTGGTCGGCGCATTCACGGGAAATCCAGCAGCGGGAGCGGCCATAGGTGCGGCGGCGGGTGGCTTTGGCGGCGCAGCCAAGCAAGGCTTTACAGCTGAAGACAGATTCCGTAATGCCTATAATCAATGTATGAGCGGTCGTGGACATAACGTGATCAGATAAGCCTGTAAATCAATATTTTATGAAAAAGCAACACATGAATGTGTTGCTTTTTTAGCTATTCTAATACTGATGAAAACTTTGAGTTTTTCCGTTACGGTTTTTTAGCTAAACTGAGTAACTGTTTAACCAAGCAACCCTTATATTTCAACCAGCCACTTGGATTTAGTAATTTAACGGCGGATTCAACTCCGAAGTGTAATCGGCCAAAAACGCGGAAGCGGTCGCTCACAATGAGTAAATTGACCGAGTTTTGGCCGCCTGTTGTCGACTAATTACAGCCGCTCACACTTTCCGATAGCTAACGTTCACATCGTCAACAACAGATGCTCATTGCTTAAAAATGTAGGCGCATAATCATAGCTATTAACAAAGGTGCAGACAGGGATCTAATGAAGGGCACTTGCTTGAAAGACTGCAAATAGGACGGAACTCATGGGATTGAACCATCCCCTGTGGGCACATCTACCAATTTAAATGATTTTCTCACGAGCTTTTTCGTAGATGTTACTCGGTATCGAACGCAACAATGAATAAAACAACCTTAATATGTTTGGGGCTTGAATACATGGATTTACATCCGAAAAGTGCAGCTGATATTCCTAAAAACTTGTCGTTTATCCCTGTTCTCCAGGTAAACAGATCAGAATTTATATTTAGCGATCCGTGGCAAGTTCATAGCCATGTTTTTGATTTATTCTATTTCTAAAATTTCATAAGCATTAAATTCTGGAATACTTTTTTTGAATATAATTTGCACATAATGGTCGAACTGGCAATAGCTTTTCTTTCACTTGCTCGATAAGGTTATCAGGCAGACAAGTGTTCAGATGAGGGTTGTATTTTTTATGGCTCTATGATTACGAGACCTTTGCACGACCCCAAGCCTCAAAACAGGTAAAATAAGCCTTTATTCAAGACCGAGCAACAGCCCATGTCCTGGAAGGACCTAGCCCAAACCACTGTAATGGTCAACTAAAACCGGACACTTTTTTAGGCGGCATTCCTATCAAAATCCCTCACAAATTCCAACGGGGTTTGACAGCCTAGTTTTGAGTG
>NZ_JBEBKJ010000015.1:0-52249 GCF_040079455.1 Methyloglobulus sp.
ATTTCAGCCGAATACCGCCCATTAAGGTGAATGCCAATTCAAAAAAATCGGCTTTTGACCAGTCAGCCGGAGTTTCTGCTGTTTGTGCAAAGGTCTCTACCTAACTATCCACAACACCAAGACGGAGTTCCTTGCAACCGTCCAATCAATACCCATAAAGGTCGTGCCACCGTTTTGATGGGTATCGCGGTGCTCTATCCCTATATGGACTCCTCAATTATTGCAAGTTCTAGTTTCGTAATGGTGTTACCAACAGAAATCAAGATTGCCGCCATATATTCGGCCTCATGAAGAGGTCTTGTTACCTCAGGTGTCAATCAGCTTCGAAAAGTATCCGTTAACAGTATTTAACGATAAAAAAGGTCGGCCTGGCTCGCCTAGGATCACCCCGCAGGCTCAAGTGGGAAAGTTCATCCTCATGTCGGCATCGCATCACCTGGATCATGCAGGGCAACGGCTGGCATGCGAAGACATCCAGAAAATACAGGGTGACCACCAACAGCACGCATTCCTTGCCGGTCGCGCCTAACCTATTGGGGCAAAACTTCACGGCGGATGCACCTAACCAGAAGTGGGTGTCAGATATCACCTATATCTGGATGGACGAAGGCTGGCTATACATGGCTGTCGTGCTGGAGCTTTATTCGCGCAGGTCATTGGCTGGACAATCGCCGAACAGATAACGGCAACGTTGGCCTGCGATGCCTGCGTCACGGCACATCAGGCATCGAAAGTTGCCAACAGGCGTGGTCGTCCATTCTGACCTGGGCCAGCAGTATTTGTTCAACTGCCTGCCAGAAGCTTTTCAGCAAGCACCCACTAATCTGTAGCATGAGCAAAAAAGGTGATTGCTACGATAATGCGGCAATGAAAAGCTGACACCACAGCTTCAAAGTCGAAGCGGTGCATGGCGAACGCTTTAGGACTCGGACAGATGCCAAGTATCAGGTGTTCGAATACATTGAAGTGTATTACAATCGCAAACGACTTCACTCTAAACTGAGCTATCTCAGCCCCATTGCGTTTGAAGAAAATGATACTAAAAAAGTCGCTTAGTGGGGTATCCATGAATTTGAGGCAAGATCGGCTTTTTGCTGACCGATTTTTGGTACACCTTGATTAATCGTAGGTTTAGGCTGTCGTAAAATTCGAAGTTTACAACACCCACAAAACAGTCATGAAATTCAAAATCTTACTTTTGTCGCTGGTACTGATAATTTTCGTATTGGGTATTTGGGCTTTTTGGCTTGAACCGTCAAGTTTTATCACGACGAAGACAAACATTAAACTTAGTAGCTGGCCTGAGAAATGTGACAATTTAAAAATTGTCGTTCTTTCTGATCTACACGTCGGTTCTCCTCACAACGGCATTGATAACCTAGTAAAAGTCGTCGAAGCCACCAACACAATTCATCCAGACTTAATCTTATTGGCAGGTGATTTTGTTATTCATGAAGTTATTGGTGGAACGTTCGTAGAACCTAAACCTATCGCCCATGAACTTAAAAAACTATCAGCAAAACTGGGGGTGTACGCCGTATTAGGAAATCACGACTGGTGGTACAGCGCAACTCGGATAAAGAAAGCTTTTCAACAGGAGGGGATTTCGTTGTTGGAAAATGCCGCAGTACCCATCCAAGATGGTAGTTGCGCCTTTTGGTTGGCGGGTATAGGCGATTACTGGATGGGGCAACACAATATTTTTCGAGCATTGAAAAGTGTCCCAGACACTGCACCTGTCATCGCATTCACCCATAACCCCGATATTTTTTTACGAGTTAACCGATAGTATTGCCATTACCTTTGCAGGACACACTCACGGTGGCCAAGTGAATTTACCTTTTTTAGGCAGAATGATTGTCCCTTCTAGGTATGGTGAAAAATTTGCTACAGGGCATATCTCAGAGGGTGGGCGTAATATGTTTGTTACCACTGGTATTGGCACCAGCATTATGCCCGTTAAATTTAGAGTGCCGCCAGAAATAGCAGTTGTTATACTAAACGCGCTAAAAGACTAACTGTATTCGGTTATAAAAGCAATTTGTGCTGAATGCAATGAAGCTCAACATAAACGAAGTCTTTAATGTCGGGGCTTCGCTACCACTCAGCCCAACGAGCTGTAGCCATTCTGTCCGTTTCATTGAGCACCTCCTTAGGCACTCCGAAACCAGACAGTTTATGTGCTACCAAACCGGAAATTAATTTACTCTCAACATAGCAAATTGAATAAGTTGACAAAGGCAACGAATTAACGTAAAAACTAAAGCGGTATTTTGCAGTTAATTAAAATGCACCCTTAATCAACTATCTGGAGTAAGGCTTATGTATCCAAAATTTAAGCGAAAATTATCTTTTCTTTCTTTCTAGCCACCACTATAACTTACGCAGCCGCTGATCCTGCAATCAGTTCAACCCCAACAGCGAAGGCGTTTTATCGGGACCCCAATATTTGGCCGCTTAACCCGGCAACGCAAACTTACGATATCCCTTATTGCTGGGAAAATTTAGCCCAGATTCAAGCCAATCCAACAGTGAACACACGAAGAAAAGCACTGCCTAGTCTGTTAACAACAACGTGGGCCAAATATACCCGACTCCGTTTTTACGAAACAACGACTCCACAATGCTTATCGATAAATCATTTACCTCTGTACACGGGGATTCGTATCCGGGTTGATCCCAATAAGTCGGTTACAACGCTGTCTGGTAGAAAAATGTCTTCTCCTTATGTGCTGGCGCTTGGCACTCAAATAAAAAATCGGCAAGACGGGGTGGTTTTGGATTTTTCAGGTAGTGCCAATTTAACCCTGACATGCTCGATTCATTTTACCTCTGTTGATACGTGCATCAAAGAATCCATCATTCATGAATTCGGCCATGTTATCGGCATTTCTCATGAACAAAATAGCAACGATACTCTTCCTGGAGGCGGTTGCAGCGATGTAGCTTCTGTTAACAACAAAAAAGACGCCCTTGTATGATGAAAATTACTAAAACATTCGGAAGAAAACAAAGTAATCTTCACCGATTCAATGGGAGGCCGTTCCGCCCTTAGGACTGGTTTCACCAGAGCCTGTGCCGTAGATTGGCCCCCGCCCTATTCACCGATGCCGTGGAGTATCCGAGGCCTTGAGCCTGCATACACAAGGATGGCAGGTGCATGCGCAGCACGGTAGATACCATCAACGACAGTGCAGACGATGGTGTTTCTGGATTCAGTTTTGTATGTGATCGGCTTGTTGTTGACCGATATTTTTTATACCTTGGTTGATCCGAGGGTTAGGTTGTCGTAAAGTAGCAATATATGTCCTTAATAACTCTAATTTTTCAAATACCATGAAAGTAGTGTCATTTTTTGCAGGTGCTGGTGGTCTCGATTTAGGCTTTTCAAAAGCTGGTTTTGATGTCATTTGGGCAAATGAATATGATAAAGATATTTGGGAAACCTACGAAAAAACCATAATAAAACGATTTTAGATAAACGGAGCATTGTTTACATTCCGTCAAACGAAGTCCCCGATTGTGACGGGATAATTAGTGGCCCGCCTTGCCAAAGTTGGTCAGAAGCAGGTTCTAACAGAGGAATAGCCGATAAAAGGGGGCAGCTTTTTTATGACTTTATAAGGATACTTGCCGATAAAAAACCAAAATTCTTCTTAGCCGAAAATGTTTCTGGGATGCTTTTGCCAGCCCATAAAGAAGCCCTTGCAAACATAAAACAAATGTTTACCGATGTTGGGTATGATTTATCTTTTCAATTGTTAAATGTGTCAGATTTTGCTGTCCCACAGGATAGAAAACGTGTCTTTTTTATAGGTTATAGAAAAGATTTGGGCTTAAAGTTTCAATTCCCAAAAGCAACAACCGTTGAGAATAAGATTACACTTGAAAAAGCAATAGGCGATTTAAAAGATACCGTTTTACCTGCAAAAGATGGAAATTATACCAATGGAATCAATTGCAAAGTAGCAAATCACGAATACATGATTGGCGGATTCTCTTCAATTTTTATGTCTCGTAATAGAGTCCGCTCTTGGGATGAAGTTTCTTTTACCATTCAAGCGGGCGGCAGACACGCACCCATTCATCCACAAGCCCCAAAAATGAAATTTATTGAGCAAAACTTACGTGAATTTGCGAAAGCTGCATAAGCATTTAAATGATTACATTTCAAAATACTACCTTTAAATCAAGGGAAATAAATTTGACCGAATTTGGCGATGTGCTAATTTCGACAAACCCTCTAAATACCTTATTGATGAACGAAAGTGGCTCTTATGTTTCCGAAGAAGCTATAAAAATTGATGAACTAATTTTTTACTTTGTTGAGGAACATGCGATTGATTTACCTGAAGATGAATTAAGAACATTATTATTGACCGAAGTTATATGATTCGACATCAATTCTTTCCTAGATCACAAGGTATAACCCCAAATATCAAGGAAGTAATTGATTGTTTTTGCGAGGTTAATCAAAAAATAGATTCCGAATTTAAAAATCTTTCAAGCAACGATGTTTTGAAGGAGCTTAAAAGTCCTCTTGTTAAAATAGGCTTTAAAGTAGAAGTAAGTAAATCAAAGATTGATAAAATAAACGTCCCAGTTCTTTTTGGATTTGATAATAAAATTGATAAAGCGTTTAATGCCGATGCTTTGAGTGGAGACGGTAAAATTGTTATTGAAGTTGAGGCAGGAAGAGCAACTGAAAACAATCAATTTTTAAAAGATATTTTTCAGGCTTGCATGATGTTTGAAGTTGAATATTTAATAATAGCCGTAAGAAACACATACAGAGGGCATCCTGATTTTGAAATTGTTCATACTTTTTTAGAAACGCTTTACATTTCAAATCGACTTCATTTGCCCTTAAAAGACATTCTATTAATTGGGTACTGATGTATTTATCAACCCAAAAATAGGATACTTTGGGAAACTACCATACTTCAGTTTATGTTCCGATTTTAGATGCTTTCAGGAAAGAATTATTGCGTTTGGCTAATCAAAATCCTGTATCTGTTGCCGAACAGCTAATAAAATATTTAAGTGGAAACCAAGATTTTTATAAGGTTATAAAAGGCAAAAATAAGGTTGAAATTCAGGCTTACAATTTACACGAGACGTTGAACTTACCTTTTGAAAACATAAAGCCAAAAGCAAAGATTCAGAAGTTAAAATTACCAAACAGATTAATTGAAATCGTCTACCAAGAAAATTCTGAAACTACGCTTCTGGTTACATTAAATGAAGGCTGGCAAATTTCTTTCCGTATTCACAATGCAAGTTCTCGAATCGAGCCATCGCTCAAATTTGATATAAATTTAGTCTCAGCTCCACACTCCCTTTTCTCAAATCAGTTGTTTATCAGTTAGCAGTCAGAATTTGGCACTGAGTTTATCAACCTGACCAACATAAAAGCCACAGAACTTACGAAAAACCATCTTTCAACCGCCTAATCTTGGCAAAAATCTCCACTGACTTGCCACTAGAAATGCCAATTGTCTTTTGCAAATCCACACTATCTTCCCTAAAAAAAGGGTTAGTTGCCAGTTCTTCGGCGATGGTGGTGGGAACAGTGGGCTGGTTGTTGGTACGAAGGCGATTTACTTCAATCATCCTCTGCTGCAATTGTTGATTTTCCGGCTCAACCGTCAAGGCAAAGCGGCCATTGGTTTGAGTGTATTCATGGGTGCAATACACCTTCGTTGATTTAGGCAAGGCTTTCAGTTTTTGCAAGGAATGCCATAGCTGCTCAGCCGTGCCTTCAAACAAACGACCACAGCCCATCACGAATAAGGTATCGCCGCAGAACAGGATGTTATCTTCGGCAAAATGATAAACGACATGTGCCCTAGTATGCCCAGGAGTAGCAATCACACTGGCGTTATGTTGCCCCAATGCGATCACATCACCTTCATCGACTCCCTGATCTATGCCGGGAATTCTATCCCAATCGGCTTTCGCCGCAATAATTTTGCAATCCGTTTTTTGCTTGAGCTGGAAATTACCATCTATATGGTCTGAGTGATGGTGGGTGTTCCAAATGCAAGTAAGCTGCCAGCCGTTTTTCTCTAATATGTCTAAAACTGGCTGAGATAGCGCAGGGTCTATTGCCGCCGTTTCGCGTGAAACGGGGTCATGGATAAGGTAAATGTAATTATCGGTCAGTACGGGTAAGGTGATGATTTCAAGCATTAGTGGTTAACCGTCTACAAACGCCCGAATCTGCCCCAAAATCCCCTGCCCATCCAGCCTACAAATGCTAAGGAGCTCTTCCCTTGTGCCCTGTTCAATAAACGCATCCCGCAATTCCTTCGACAAGGCTTTTAACTGGGGCTTCTTTAGCTTCCTTACATCCGAGGGATAATTTATGTTGTCTAATAAAGAAGATTGAATAGGTTTGTTCATATCAGTAAAGAGGCTCACGGTAGAACATCAGGATAAGGCCGATGGTAAACAGGGCAGCAACCGAGACAAACCCGGCAATATCTTTGCCAGGGCTATCGAGCTTCAGTTCTAGCCAACGTCCACATGCCAGGATCAATGCAAATACGCCCATCGTGGTATGACCAACCTGGATAAGGAAGGCACTTTTCGGTTCAAAACCGATGTGCGAATGGGTCAGCAACATCAGTCCACCGAATGCAGATAGCACAGGAAACCCAAAAACCAAACCAGGACGAGGATTTTGACTGAACCGTACACTCAATTCAATAACACCTAGCATAAATACCAACAGGGTAGCGATCCGATGTTGCAACACCTCGCCGTTATTGAACGTGCTGTCCCAAAATCCGATAGGCCCCAGCGGCCAAGTTTCAGCATCACTGCGAAAAAAAAGGAAGATACCTAACCCCACAAAACCAATAGGCCAATATTTAGTGAATGCCAAATATCCCTTCACCGCATGTACGGACGGCAAATGCCTGATGTAGGAGAGCATGGCGAAGAAGCTCATTACTGTAAGGAAAATACCGGAAATATTGTGATTGTAGTTAGACCATTCCGTTGCCGCAACAGAAGGGACTTTCCCGACAATCGCAACCCTACCTGCTTCTCCTGCAATCAAATCTGTATGGGTGGGAGATTCAGTTAAAGGGATTTGGGGTTTAAATGTGCCTAACACTTCTTGCCATCGGGCAGTCAAACTGGGTATATCAATAGCTGGCGGTTGCGATGCAAGGCTGGCGGCAGTGAATAATAAGGTAATCAGGACAAAGGTTTCAGCTTCGATATAATAAGGGACGCGTTTTGTTAAGGCATAACCATTTCCGGTTGAGCCATAACTCAAAACCGCTGAACGGTTCAACGAGGCATATCCTAACGCAATTCCTAGCAGGATCACTTTCACGGTCAACAAGTTGCCGTAACCAGTGCCAATCAACCCGTTCCAGGTGTCAATGTATTGCAAGGCAATGGGTAAACCAGATAGCAAGATGGCAAACACAGAAGCAATACCATACGGTGAAAATTTATGCAGTAACTGCGGCCATAAGGTGTCTGGAATCTTTCGCTGATAACGTAAAAACCAAAGATTGACGAGTTGAAATACACTGCCGATCCAAATTGCAGCGGCGACTTGGTGCAGCACGGTAAGCGACATCAAAAACAGTTGGTTCTCAAAACGCCCTGCCCCATGCACCAGCCACGCCCCCGAAATAATCAAGGGCAAGGCGACTAAGTTAGCGATAAACCAATGCTTTTTTGAATCGTGATTATTACGAAGGTAGTGATAGCAATATCCGGCCAATACCAACGCTAGCAATGTCCGGACTATGCCTCCTATAAATTGCGTCGTTTCGGCAAATTCAGGAAATGGCCATCTATTCAACAACGCAAACATCAACCAGATTTTAAGAATAATCTTGAACAACTGCGCGGCGGCAAGCCAGAAGCCGCCCTTGTAGATCAAGTTAACAACTTTATCCAGTAACTCGCCGTTGTATCCGTTGTTCTGCTGCCAGGGACGCAAAATAAACGTACCCCAAAACAGGCCACCAACAACCAAACAAAAACAAATTAGGTCAAAACCACCAATTAAGGAATCAAGGAAATCAGCAATTCCCGCCATAATAAAAACTACACCTATGGAGTTACAGAAAAATGGATAATGTCTTCGGTCAAATGGCCATCTGCGGCAAATATTTTGTAGACCAAAGCAAATTCACCCGCAGACAAGGCTGGAATATTGACTAATATACTGCCCTGCTTTTCACCTTTACTTATAGGTAATTTAGATTGCTTGTCACCTTTGCTCACCAAATAGACTTCGGACAAACCCAATTCAATTTTTGAGTTAAAGGTCAATTCGACCGTTTTGGCCTGGTTGATTTTAGGCTGTTCTATTTTTAGCGAATGATCAGTGACGACAGCATGCGCGTACAAATTATCTACATAAAATGAGTTTAAAAACAGCAAGCTTATGATAGGAAATACATTTTTCATAATAACAACTACTTACTTTTTCCTTTCAGAGCATGACTGGCAAGGTTTTTACCTAAGTCCCAGATAGAGCCAGGAATTTGGTGGGTCTCTGCAATCACTTTATCAAATGAATTAATGATATGGTCGCGGTCTTTTTGGTTCAGCATTAACGGCGGCAGCAGCTTGACCACATTCATGCCATGTCCTGCCACTTGGGTTAGTATGCGGTGGTCTTTAAATAAAGGAATGGTAACCATCTGGCAGAACAAACCTTTATTTGCGGCTTCCAGCATCGCCCAGGCTGCCTTCAACTTAAGGCTTTTGGGGGATTGGAACTCAATTGCAATCATCATGCCCTTCCCTCTGGCTTCTTTCAAGAATTCATATTTGCTGGACATTGCATTCAAGGCTGTGATGATATCGGTACCGATTACAGCGCTATTTTCGATCAGCTTTTCTTCTTCCAATACATGTAACGTAGCAAGCCCCGCCGCCATTGCCAGATTGTTTTTGGCAAAGGTCGAGCCATGCACCACAGCCCTATCCATGCGGTTATAAACCGTGTCCATGATTTTTTGGGTCATGGCGACAGCGCCGACTGGCACAAACCCACCTGATAAGGCTTTCGCCATGCAGATCATGTCCGGTTTGATACCCCAATGATCGATTGCCCAAAACTTGCCTGTACGGCCTAATCCGGTTTGTACTTCGTCGGCGACCAATAACGTACCGTATTTTTTACACAGCCGTTCGACTTCAGGTAAGTAACTATCATCGGGTAAATTAACGCCTTTGCCCTGTATGGGTTCAACAATGAAGGCAGCAACATCTTTATTGCTTAGCGCACGTTCTAACGCCACAAGGTCATTAAATGGCACCGGACTACAGCCTGGAAGTAAAGGGCCAAATCCTTCACGGAAAATTTCTTCCCCGTTTAGCGACAAGGCTCCCATCGTCAGGCCATGATAGCCGTGTTCACAGAACACGATTTTTTCCCGTTTGGTCGTAAAGCGGGCAAATTTTATCGCTGCTTCCACAGCTTCTGTTCCCGAATTACAAAAGAACATTTTGTCGATATTCTCTGGCGTAGTTTTTAATAACTCTCGCGCCAGCAAGCCACTTAATACTGAAACATCCAATTGCACGAGATTGGGTAAATCCAGCGATAAGGTTTCTTTCAAAGCGTTGACAACAGTTGGATGATTTCGTCCAAGGGCAAACACTCCAAAACCACTCAGTAAATCGAGGTACTCGCTGCCATCCTGATCATAGAGATATTGCCCAACCGCACTCTTATAATGGCGGTCATAACCAATCGTCTTTAACACCCTGACCATTTGATTATTCAGATGATGTTCGTACAGATCGAATTTGTCTGGGTTATATTTTGTAAAAAGTTCGGCGATGCTGAAAGCCATTCGTTACCTCAAAATGTTAATGCGTAAAAATTGTGCTAAACCCGTTTCCCGCTAAAGGCTGGCAAAACAATTAATGAGCAAATCACTGTAAAAAACAAACCTATAGACAGCAATAATCCCATGCTCGCCATGCCTTGATGCGCGGTGAACGAAAGACTCGAAAAACTGCATAAAGTTGTTATCGAGCTAAAAATAATCCCGCGAGTGGTGCTGCTTTGCAATAGGCTTTCATTTTCATTCAAGTTGAAATGCAAACGGTGCATAATCAGGATACTGCTGTCTATCCCCAAGCCCAACAATAATGGCAAGGCAATGATGTTGGCGAAATTGAACGGGTTATTTAGCAACACGTTAGTCGCCCCAGTCAACAAGGCAGCAAGCACCAAAGGTAGAATAACCAATGCAGTCTGCTTGATACTTCTATACATCACTAACAACGCTAAAACAATGGCGACAAAAGCACTGCCAAAAGCCTGTATAAAGGCTTTGACAACGGCATCGCCACTGGCTTGGTTGGCAACCGGCAGGCCGGAAACCTTGTTATCGACCTTTTGTACCTCAGCGACAAATTCTCTCTGAAAGTCAGGGTTGTTTAAGTCTTTTTTAGGTGTAATTAGGATTTTGTATAGGCCATTTTTACTTAACCAATGCGAACGGATGTAATCGGGTATGTCGTTTATACCAAAATCGGTCGCTGTCAGGCTAGTTTTCAGACGTTGCAGCGTATACGGCAACAATCCCAATACATTGTTTTCGATTTGGCTATAACTCGCTGTAGGATTGGCAGAGCTGTCTGCCTGTTTCAGGAAAGCCTCTATGTGTTGTTGCAATTGTTGTAAGGTAGCTTGCGGTGCGTTGGGTGAGTTTTCGGCAATGGCTTTTTTTAACTCCCCGTTGAACTTGACTAATGCCTGCCGTTGATTGCTGTTCTCCGGCAAGGTTTTACCAAAGTTTTCTAATTGGTTTCCCAGAATCAAGTTCAGGTCTTCGATAGTCATCAATTTTTCATCCTGATCTTTTGCTACGAAATCAGCGAGTGTAATAGTTTCGTGTACCGTCGATAATTGCCCCATCTTGGCGGCAACAGCCTTGGCTTCATCCAGGTTATCAGCCAATGTGATTAACGCAAACGGCGAATCATTTTTGGATTTCAGCAGCTCCTTGAAGGAAGACACCGATTCGCTGTTGGGATCACGCAAATTAACCGGATTGGAATCAAAAGACAGTTTAGTCAACACCAAGCAAGCACCAATCCCTAACAGGATTGATACGACGCGTATGGCAGTTGAATAATGAAACGGGAAAGTAACGATAAATTTAGGCGCGAATGCAGAATGTATCGGTTTGGGATTATTGACCGGTAACACGCAGAGCAAAGCCGGCAATACCGTTACCGAGATAATCAGACCGATGAATATACCTCCACCTGAAATAATACCCAATTCTGATACCCCCGCATAATCGGTGGGGATAAATGACACAAATCCCAATGCCGTAGTCAACGCACATAAAAACAAGGAGGAACCTACACCTTTCATGCTGTGGTGTATGGCCTGGTCATTCGTGTAACCGCGCACTTTGCGTTCACGATAGTAAAGACAGATATGTACGGCATAATCGACACCCAAGCCGATGTAAAGCGAAGCAAAAGCAATGGATATGACATTCAAATGACCGACGGTAATAGCAGCAAATCCGGCAGTCATTATTAAGCCCATAAGCAGCACGACGTATGTAATGCCCAATAGCTTCAGTGACCGCAAGCCTATCCACTGCACGACAAATACCAAGACTAATGAGAGTATGCCAGCCAATTCGGCGCCTTTAGTGACGCTTTCCAATTCTTCGTGTTCGAGGGCGGTTTCGCCGGTGATGCGAATTTTAACGGACGAATTTTCAGCCATGATTGCCTTCACCGCTTCCCTAGCAGAAGATTGCGCGGCATCTGCTGGCAGCATTTCGCTGAAATTCAATTTCGGTTTGGCAATAACGAGGGTACGATTGGCATCGGTATTAAGCTTATCTTCTGCTAACAAGCTTTGCCAGGATAAGCGCTGTGGTTTGCCAGTAAGCTGATGGTTAATGTTGTCATCAATCGCCACCAGCAAAGGATTTAATTCCATCGGCAGGTTTTCATCACGCTTATTTAAAGCCAGGCCGATAATTTCAAATAGGCCGTCCAAATGATAGTTTTGCGCCAAATGACCTATAAAGGGCTGGGCATCAGTCAATTTTTTGGCCAACGCATCCAAGTCGGATTGATCCAGATAAAGCAAGGCTTGTTGCCTAAAAAAATCGTTATCAGTTGGAATATATACCGAATCAAAGCGATCCGTTTTTGCGCCCAGTTGTTGTTGCAACTTGTTGGCCGCCAGTGTGGTTTCTTCGGGAGTTCTTGCTTCGACGATCAGTATTAAGGTTGCCGCATCTTGTGGAAAAGCCTTGTCAATCCGTCGCTGATTTTGCTGGAAAGGCAGACTGGGATCGAGCATTTCAGCCGTATTGGTATTAATGCCAAGATGATTGTAAACATGGTAAGAAACACCGCCACACAACAAAAAAGACACCACCAACAATGTCCATGGAAAACGGATGATTTGCCGTTCGCACCAATGCAGAATTGTGTCAAGAAAATTAGCGCGTTGCTTGGACATGCCTAGATATTGTTGGGTTGAGTTTCGGATGCGCTTTGGTGTGACGCTATTACATCACTAAGCTGTTTGGCGACTAACCTCAAGGTTTTTTTCGCGGCATGAAAATGCAAGCCTAGTTTAATCAAGCCCGGTAATTCCGCTGGATGCCACATCAGATAAGTCAATAATTTACCTAAAATGACATCACCTTGCTCGTTGAGGGCATGACTAACGGCTTTGGGTAAGTCCATATTGACAGGATCGGCAATTGCCCTAATGGACAGAAACGGCAAGCCATGTGCTTGAGCCACCTTCGCTATTGCGACACTCTCCATATCTAGAGCTATTGCGTCCGTTGCCTCTGCGATCTTTGCCTTATCATTGCTGGATGCAACGATGTTTTTGCTTTCTGCCAGCTTTCCCGTATGAATACGCATATCTGAATGCTTGCTGAGGCAGTTCTTTACATTTACTAGCCAAGCCTCGTTGTTAAGATCAATCGCGACATGATCGGCATCGACACAAGCATTAGCCAACACTAAGTCACCAGATCGAAACTCACCATCTAAAGCTGCTGCGCAGCCCCAGCTAATAAGCTGGTTTGCACCTTGTGTTATCAATAACTCGGATGCTGTACGGGCATTTTCTACACCTGCACCTGAGTAAATTACCAGAATTTTATCAGCAAGGCCTTGAACACACCCTTTCTCAAGTTTTTTTGATGTTAAGGTGTTAAGTTCTTCCGATAAGGCGACAACAATTCCTGTGATCACTGCTTAAGTTCATTGCGGAATCGGGCGAGCGCCCATAGCGGAAAGAACTTGTCGTAACCGTGGTATTTAAGATAGAACACTCTAGGAAATCCAGGTGCCGTGAAGCAGTTATCATTCCAGACACCATCAGCTTGCTGATTACGTAAGATGAAATCAATCCCCGCTTTGACTTCCAAGCTATCAGCTTCGCCAGCCGCCATCAAACCTAATACCGCCCAAGCAGTTTGGAATGCGGTACTAAACTGGTACTTACCGCTATAACTGGTATCGTGATAGCTGTAATTATCTTCGCCCCAACCACCATCTCCGCGCTGCACACTCTTTAAGTATTTAGCAGCATTAAGGTACATAGGGTCAGTTTTAGAAAGATTAGTTTGTTCTAATCCCAGTAAAACAGACCATGTACCATAGACATAGTTAGTTCCCCAACGACCAAACCAGGAACCATCTGCTTCTTGATCAGAACGCAAATAGTTTATTGCGCGTTCCAAAGCTGGAAGATATAAGCCCTGCTCTTTTCCCGCTCTTGCCATCAACATTGCACAACGGGCGCTGACATCTGCTGTTGGCGGATCAAGCAAGGCACCGTGATCGGCAAAGGGAATTTCATTCAAATAATAATAGGTATTATCGACATCAAACGCGCCGTAACCGCCGTTTTTGGATTGCATACCTTCTATCCAGCGCGTTGCCCTATGGATGGATTCATCGAGATCAGGCAGATTCGAATCTGCCATCGCAAACGCGACAACGGCGGTATCGTCCACATCGGGATAATGCGGGTTGGCATATTGAAATGCCCAACCGCCACCTGCCAAATCTGGTTTGGAAACTCGCCAATCGCCAGGTTCATCTGATAACTGTACACTTTTCAGCCAATCGTAGGCCTTGGTTAGGTTTTTGGCATTTCCAGTTTTGTCAGACTCTTGCAAAGCCAAAGCCGCCAGTGCGGTATCCCAAACAGGCGAAACACAAGGTTGGCAAAAAGCTTCGTTTTCACTGATAACCAGCAACTTATCAATGGCCTTACGAGCGGTCACTACGTAGTCATGATCTTTTGGAAAGCCCAACAGTAACAGCATTTCATAAGAATTGACCATGGCAGGGAAAATACAACCCAAGCCATCCTCGCCATTCAAGCGTTCGATAGTCCAATCTTTGGCTTTTTCGATAGCGCGATCATGAATTTTTTTCGGGATAAAAGGTTCAGCCCATCGACCAAACTTATCTAACGCTAGAAAGATTTTATTTAAAAAAGTTCTTTTAGGAAAATAGTGTTGTTCTTCATCTGGGTGCGTAACAAAAAGCTCCAGGATCGCTACCTTATCAGGGTTTACGGCTGTCGCTTTTAACGTACACAGGATAAACAACGGCACCATCACAGTCCGAGACCAATAAGAAACCTTGTCCAGATGGAACGGGAACCATTTGGGAAACAACATGATTTCAGGCGGAATAAACGGCACGCCGCGCCAAGGCAGTTGTTTGAACATAGCCAGTGCAATGCGGGTGAAAACGTTAGCTTTTGCCGCGCCGCCTTGCCGCAATATCCACGCCCTTAAATTGGCCATATGTGGGGCATCAATAGAATCCCCCGCCATTTTTAAGGCGTAATACACCTTGACACTGCAACTGATGTCGCCAGGGCCGTGGGTAAAGAGCGGATAACTGCCATCCTTAGCTTGCTTGGAACGCAAAAAATTGGCAATTTTTGCTTGCAACACCTCGTCGATGTCACCCAAATAGTGCATCATCATGATGTATTCTGACGGAATGGAGCAATCGGCTTCCAGGTCGAACACCCAATAGCCTTTTTTGTCCTGAAGGCTCAAGAGCTTTTCCTGCGCCCTTTTTATGGCTAAATTGAGCCGATCATCCTTGAATACAATGGGTGTGGCCGTGCTTTGGCTATTCTGTGGTTGGGTCGTTGAGTTTGCGTCGGTAAACATTATTAATCCTCTAAATATCTAACGGTGCTTGGGAATGTGGTAAATAAGTCCAGTTGGGATCGTGTAAGCCCTGGCTAGTTAACTTAAACATAAGATCAAGCAGGTAATTACTTCGACCCATTAGTTTGGTAGCGAAAATAGTCGATTTAACGCTATTTCGTGTTATTTTGACTTGATCTGATCGGGTAAACCCTAAATTCTGTTTGATTTTTTTTAAGGTCAATACCGCCATACCTAACGCCCACAGACAGAAGTTTCTTATACCTGTTTCATGACTGGGAATTAACTGGGTAAATTTTAAAGCGTTGTGCAGATGGTTATGGGCAACACTGATTAAATGCTCCAAACCCATCCTGAAATTAGCGTCATTGGTCTTTGAACTCAGGTTTTTTAAATCAAATCCGGTTTCTGAAAAAATATCTTGTGGCAACCAGCACACACCCCGTTCGGCATCATCCCAAATATCCTTCAATATATTGGTCATTTGTAAGCCTTGACCGAATGACACCGCCAAGGTCAGCATTTCTTCTTGATGTTGGGCAATTTCGGGCGAGTAATGACAAAACAGTTTTGTCAACATCTCGCCCACGCAACCCGCCACATAGTAACAATAACGATCCATATCAGTTAGCTTGGGCAAGCCATCGTGCATATTGTCGCCCTGGAAGATCGGCATACCTTCTGCCATGACTTCCACGCAGGTAGACAACGCGGCTATCTGTTGCTTATCGAACTGGTGCGTTATATCAATTACTCTGGGAATCACATGAATCAGGACGTGTTCCGCAGGTAGCGTATTACTTGATAATAAAGGCGCAAGCTCCTCAGCGAACTCTTCGGGTTTAGTGCCTGTTTTAACTACAGCAATGAAGTCATGGCAAAAATGCTTTTTCTGTTCTGGTGTAAGCGACACCTCATCCTCTATCGTATCGACAATCCGGCACAGCAAATATGCGTTAGCGACTGCGCGACAAAGACTTTCCGGCAACTGCGGGATAGTTAAGGCAAAAGTCCTGGACACGCCTTCTAGCAACGCCATCTGAAATTCATCATCAGTCATGGCATCCAGCAACAGCTTATTTTCCAGAGATAATTGAGTTCCGCGCATGAAGTTTTGTCTTGCTGCTATGAGCTTAGATATTTACCAAGTATGTCTCATAGTAGCTTGTTTGTTGGTAATTTGCAAAATAATGTTGTTTTGTTGTCAATATTGCTATTATAGTATGGTATAATCATCCTATTATTAGTGTAATAATCGGAAATTCCGTAATCGTCGTGCTTTACGAGCTACTTTGCGAATACGATTTGTGATTAAGAATATATTGCCTTGTTGATTTAAAGTTTCCTGAAAATAAATCAATTTAAACAACATACTCGGCAACAGCGGTTAAGCTAAGCAACCGCTTTTTTTACAGTTGAAACCACCAACAATGAACTAAGTTTTTACGACTTAGTCAGACTGTTGTTTTTGAACTACAGATAATATTTTCCTGCAAGATTTTGTGTCAAAAAACATGGTCATTGCAAGATTTTGTAAATTTCAATATTTTGGAGATAAGTGCATGGGAGTTCCTTTACGTCAACAGCTAACTGTAGCAAGTTACCTAATGAAGCAAAAATTGAAAGGGGTTAAAAAATACCCTCTGGTTCTCATGCTCGAACCCTTGTTTCGATGCAACTTAGCCTGCGCCGGTTGCGGCAAAATCGACTACCCTGATGAGATCCTCGACAAACGTTTGTCTTTTGATGAATGTATGCAAGCAGTCGATGAGTGTGGCGCTCCCATGGTATCCATTCCGGGCGGCGAACCTTTAATCCATAAGGAAATGCCACAAATTATCGCTGGCATCGTTGCACGTAAAAAGTATGTCTATCTGTGTACTAATGCACTATTACTTAAAAAGAGAATTGACGATTACACGCCATCGCCTTATTTGACTTTTTCAATCCACCTGGATGGAATGCAAGAAAGGCATGATACTTCTGTATGCCAAGACGGCGTATTTGACAGAGCAGTTGAAGCCATTAAATTAGCGCTAGCCAAAGGCTTTAGAGTCACGGTCAATTGCACTCTGTTCCAAGGCGAAAAAGACCACGAAGTTGCAGAATTCCTGGATTATTGTATGGAATTGGGCGTGGAAGGCGTAACCATTGCACCAGGTTTTAGTTACGAACATGCACCGCAGCAGGATGTTTTCATCAAAGGCACTGATGTTAAAGAACTGTTCCGTGGTATCTTCAAAATTGGTAAGAACCGCAATTGGAAGCTCAATCACTCTTCCTTATATCTTGACTTTTTAGCAGGCAACCAAAGCTATGACTGCACACCTTGGGGCAATCCAACCCGTAACGTGTTCGGCTGGCAGAAACCTTGCTATTTATTGTCTGACGAAGGCTATGCGGCAAGTTTTCAAGAACTTATTGACACCACCGCCTGGGAAAAATATGGCACTGTCAACAACCCTAAGTGTGCAAGTTGTATGGCGCATTGCGGTTATGAGGCCACTGCAGTTGAGGATATGTTGAAGCATCCGCTAAAAGGTTTGCTGACTGCGATTAGGGGGCCAAAAACTGAGGGCGACATGGTGCCAGAACCTGTTCCTCAATATGCCCAAGCCAAAACGCGACCAACCCTGTCGGGCATCCCTATCCACGTTGAATAACACCGTTTTCGCCAACACAGTAAACCACTGACTATCACGAGGTCTAAGACGATGGGCAAAAAAATCCTATATCTGGTCATTTTAGCTTGCCTATGCATGGCGGGAACAAATCTCGCTTACGCAGCAGAACAAAGCAAATCAACGGCAGGGAAGATCGTTGATAAATTTCAAGAAGAACTAATAGCTGTGATGAAAGATGGCAAAAAACTGGGTTATTCAGGTCGCTATGACAAACTGAAAGACGCAGTCACCAACAGCCATGACCTACCTAAAATTGCCCGTATTGTGGTCGGTAAAGAATGGGAAAAATTGACTGAAACCCAGCAAGCGCAACTGGTTGATGTATTCAGCCGCTTGAGTATTGCTTCTTATGCCCATAATTTTAAGGACTATTCTGGCGAATCTTTCACCTTCGATAACGAAGAAGAAACCACACGAGGTGGTCTTGTTATACACACCCACTTGACGATTCCTGATGATAAGCCGGTCAAATTTGATTATATGCTTAAGGAAAAAGGCGATAGTTGGCGAATCATCAATATTATTGCCAATGGCGTTAGTGATTTGGCCTTGAAAAGATCGGAGTACACGACCATTTTACAACGCGAAGGATTTGATGCTTTAATAGCGAAAATCAATGAAAAAATTGATAATTATTCCAAACAGTAAAAAGCTCGAACACTAAGGTTTTTGTACATGAACAGTTCTAATAATAAGTTGCGGATCAACCACCTGACTAGACACATTCCATTTTGCTTAATACTCGGCATTATTATTGGTGTTAACGGCTGTGCAACCACCACAAAGGATACTTCCGCAACAAATCAAACTGATCCTTACGAAAACTTTAACAGGAAAGTTTATGGTTTTAACGACGGCGTCGATGATTATGTCGCAAAACCTGTCGCAGATACCTACAAATTTATAACGCCAGACTTTATGGAAACTGGGGTAACGAATTTTTTCAATAATTTGAAAACTATCAATGTTGTGATAAATGATGTGCTACAAGCAAAGTTTGAGCAAAGTGGCCGAGATACTGGGCGTTTTTTAATGAATTCAACTCTTGGTATGGCAGGTCTGTTTGATGTAGCAAAAACCGTTGGGCTTGATCAGAATGACGAAGATTTCGAGCAAACCCTTGCCGTTTGGGGTGTGCCGCAAGGCTCTTATTTAGTGCTGCCCTTATTGGGACCTATCACTACCCGCGGCATTCCCGGAGCAGTGTTTGATACGGCTGCAAACCCTGCTTCTTACGTAGGCGCACCAATACAAGTTATCTCCTTAATTAATACCCGAGCCAATGCGGAAGGCGCATTGAAATTTATTGATGAGGCCGCACTTGACCCTTATGTTTTCACGCGGGAGTCGTTTTTACAATGGCGCAACCATCTAGCCACTGATGGCAAAACTGACGCATCATCTGATTTAGATAATATTGATGCTGACTTACTGAGTGACGATCAAAGTACCGATAAAAAGGCGGACACCAATACCAACACTGTTAGCAGAATAAAAGAACCTTTATCCTCTGACACTAATATTGTCACGCCAAAGAATACTCCGACCAGCACACCATCGAATACAAATAAGTTGCAAATTCTCCCGCCAGATGTGTCTAATGTGGAAAAAAAATCAACTGGACATACAATCAATAATTTGGGAGCAGTAAAAAATAAAATTGCCAACCCTCTAAAAAAATAACCACTAAAAGTGTATCAAACTATGGGTTTCGTAAGCACTAAGCTTATCTCTGCCCTTCAGAAAATCTAATTCCACAACAAAAGCACAAGCCTCAACCTTTGCTCCGGTCTTTTCGACCAGCTCACAACTCGCTTTTGCCGTGCCACCTGTCGCAAGCAAATCGTCAATCAATAACACCCGATCACTTGCATCAAATGCATCTATGTGTACTTCCAGGGTTGCAGAGCCGTACTCCAGATCATAAGCCACACTTTGGACATCATAAGGTAGCTTTCCTGGTTTCCGCAATGGCACAAAAGGCAATCCAAGCTCCCAAGCAACTAATGAGCCAAAAATAAAACCCCGCGCCTCCATACCCGCAACAGCCGTAATTTCTCTTCCCAAAAAGGGTTGTAACAATTGATGTACTGACAACCTTAGTGCGGCTGGATCTTTTACCAGCGGAGTGATGTCTTTAAAGATAATCCCTGGTTTTGGGAAGTCGGGGATATCGCGGATCTTGCTTCTCAGTCTGTCCATCAGATGTATCTAATAATTTAAGAAATCACTCAAGAATCAAGCGTAAATTCTCGGATTTGTTTCAGAATACCGTCTTTATCCAACCTACAAAGGCTAAGCAGCTCTTCCCTTGTGCCTTGCTCGATAAAAGCATCAGGCAAGCCGATGTTGAGGGTGTGCCTGAGTATTTTGTGCTTGTGCAGCAGGGCGTTTATTGCGCTGCCGGCACCGCCGGAGATGACGTTCTCTTCTATGGTGACGATGATGTCGTGGGTTTTGGCTAGTTCTAAGATGAGCGCTTCGTCCAAGGGCTTGACAAAGCGCATGTTGACGACGGTGGCGTTGAGTTCCTGTCCGGCTTGTTCGGCTGGGGCGACCATGCTGCCCCAGGCGAGGATGGCGATCTTTTCGCCTTGCCGTTTTATTTCGCCTTTGCCGATGGGCAGGGCGGTAAGCTCTTTTTGTACAGCCACGCCCGGGCCTTTGCCGCGCGGGTAACGTACGGATGCGGGGCCTTCGTGCAGGAAGCCGGTGGTGAGCATCTGGCGGCATTCGTTTTCGTCGGCAGGCGCCATGATGAGCATGTTGGGGATGCAGCTAAGGTAGCTGTAATCGAAGCTGCCGGCGTGGGTGGGGCCGTCGGGGCCGACGAGGCCGGCCCTATCTAAGGCGAACAGCACATCGAGGTCTTGGATGGCAACGTCGTGGATAAGTTGGTCGTAGCCGCGTTGCAGGAAGGTGGAGTAGATGGCGACGACGGGCTTTGCGCCTTGGCAGGCTTGGCCTGCGGCTAAGGTGACGGCGTGTTGTTCGGCTATGGCGACATCAAAATACCGTTTGGGGTATTGTTCAGAAAACTTGACTAATCCTGAGCCTTCGCGCATGGCGGGGGTGATGCCGAGCAGGCGTTCGTCTTGTTTGGCCATGTCGCACAACCAGTTGCCAAAAACTTCGGTGTAGGTCGGATGGAGTGAGGGCTTGCCTTTGGGCAGGCTGTCTTGGGTCGGGTCAAAAGCGGGTACGCCGTGGTAGGCCAGGGGGTCGTTTTCGGCGGGGGCGTAGCCTTTGCCTTTTTTGGTGACGATATGTAAAAACCTGGGACCTTGAATGTGCTTAAGGTTTTCCAGGGTTTCGACGAGCATGTCGACATCGTGGCCGTCGATGGGGCCGATGTAGTTGAAGCCGAGTTCTTCGAATAATGTGCCGGGGACGATCATGCCTTTCATGTGTTCTTCGGTACGGCGTGCGAGCTCCCAGACGCTGGGCATTTTGCTCAATACCTTTTTGCTTTCTTGGCGGACGGAGGAGTACAGCCTGCTGGACAGGATTTTGGTGAGGTAGTTGTTCATCGCGCCGACGTTGGGCGAGATGGACATGTCGTTGTCGTTGAGGATGACGAGCAGGTTGGCATCTATTGCGCCGGCGTGGTTCATGGCTTCGAAGGCCATGCCGCCGGTGATGCTGCCGTCGCCAATGATGGCGACCATGTGTTTGTTTTCGCCTTTGAGTTGGGAGGCGATGGCCATGCCTAAGGCAGCGCTGATGGAGGTGCTGGAATGCCCTACGCCGAAAGCGTCGTATTCGCTCTCGGCGCGGTTAGGGAAAGCGCAAACGCCATCGCGGGTGCGGATGGTGGTCATCCTGTCCTTGCGGCCGGTCAGTATCTTGTGGGGGTAGGCCTGGTGGCCGACATCCCAGACCAGTTGGTCTTCTGGGGTGTTGAAGACGTAGTGCAGGGCAACGGTCAATTCAACCGTGCCCAAGCCCGCCGAAAAATGCCCGCCGGAGACGCTGACGGTTTGCGTCAGAAATTCGCGCAACTCTTTGGCTAGGACTTTTAATTTGGTTTTCTTTAGCTTTTTGACATCTGAAGGGTAAGTGATAGCATCTAGTAAGGGAAAACTTCCAGAATCATTCATGACTTTGCTGACTCCTTGTAATGGCAGCGTCTTTAGCGTCGGGATATTTATTTCGGCAATCACTTCGTCGGCCAAAACAGTATCCATTTCTCTACGTTTAGGTGATTGTTTCATAATATTTCTCTCGAAAAAGTGAGTAACTCAATAAATAACATCGACATAAACACACATCAATGATCACGTTGAATGATATAAAGCGACAGGTCACGCAATAAATCGGCTTCCGTGCCAAACACGCTTAAACTGTCGATAGCTTTTTCATGTAATTCTTGCGCTTTTTGCTTTGCGCCTGCCATTCCCAGCAAAGCTGGATAAGTCGGCTTGTCGTTTTCTTTATCTTTGCCCTGGGTTTTTCCTAAGGTCTCTGTATCGCTTTCTTCGTCAAGAATGTCGTCTTTGACCTGGAAAGATAACCCTATACATTTGGCATAATGATCCAATTTTGTTGCCACAGCAGGATCAATATCTGCCTTTGCTAAGGTTGCCATCGTCACGCTTGCCCGAATCAGGGACCCTGTTTTATGGATGTGCATATTTTCCAGTTCCGGCAAATTCAACTGTGTACCAACAGATTCCAGATCAATAGCCTGACCGCCTACCATGCCTTGAGAGCCGCTTGCCTTGGCTAAGATAGTAATCATTTTCAGACGGTTTTCCGCAGAGGCTGAAATACTTGCATCATGAGCCAAGGTCTCAAAAGCCATCGCCTGCAAAGCATCACCTGTCAAAATCGCAGTCGCCTCATCATAAGCGACATGGCATGTTGGTTTTCCCCGCCTAAGCGCATCATCATCCATCGCCGGAAGATCATCGTGGATTAATGAATAGACATGAATAAATTCAACCGCGCAAGCAACCCCATCAACCGCTTCGGGGTTGATTCCTAGGGTTTTAGCTGTGCAATACGTCAGCATGGGCCGCATCCGCTTGCCGCCATCCAACACGCAATAACGCATCGCACTATGTAATTTTTGTGGCAGTATATTTTCGCTGGGCAACCTCATTTCCAACGCTTTCTCTACCCGATGTTGGCAGAATGAAAGATATTCTTTTAACGCATTACTCATCAGCGAAGGACTCCAGTGCTTGGCTGCCATTTTTGTCGATCAAAATCTGTACTTTTTGTTCAGCCTCTTGCAGGGCTTTTTGGCACGAACGGGTAAGATTTACTCCGCGCTCAAAAGACTGCAATGACTCTTCCAAAGATATGTCTCCACGCTCAAGCCGGCTAACCAGTTGCTCCAGCTCTGCAAGCGTGTCCTCAAATGAGGGCGAAGTTTTCTTTTTCGGCATGTTGTTGTTATGCAATAAAGCGACAGTTTGTTAATTTTCTACAACATTATATATGAGGTAGCTTTTAAGTGCTTAAAAAAAGCGTCTTTATTATTAAATAATGACTTAATTTCAAACTGAGTTATTGATTTTATGAATGCCTATTTATTCAGAAATCGCCTTCGATGTTGTTTGTGACCGACTGAATCAATAGCATTTTTTCGGCGTGCTTGAGTTGTTTAATGGCAAATTCGCGTTTGCTTCCCGTGCTTCGGTTATACCCATCTTCTGCATACACTACTTTTATTGGCTGCCTACCCCGGAAATACTTAGCCCCTTTCGCGCTACCGTGCTGGCTGAATCGCCTTGGAAGATTGTTAGTTATGCCGGTATATAACGAGTTATCGCTGCACAGAATGATGTATACCGTCCAATTAGTAGCATTTGATGTTAAAGCTTGTCTCATAACATTTTGTTGTTTCCCAATACCCTTTAACAACTATTCCAATCAATCATTCGCCTGGAAAATTATTGCTTTTTATCTGATATCGAGGATTATAGTAGAGGCAAACAAAAACTAACCAGTCAATGCTACGCTGAAAGCCACAGTGATTCTAATTGTTGCTTTTATACTCATTAAAAGCCTAATATTTTTTTGCTATGCTGTAACGTTAGTGACCCCTTTTTTTGAATGATTGGCATCATTTCTGGTCATGTAAGCTCTTTAAATAGATAATAACATCCGAGAGGAAGGTGATAATGTGCGAGTTCTGCATTATCGAAATATAAGAAACTAAACTATAGGTATATAAAAATGCACAAATTATTGTTAGGTCTGTGTTTGATTTTTCTAAGTGTTACTGCAAATGCTGAGGCTGTCGGTAAAGAAGGCATCTCACCTGAGATCATGGATCAAATTTATAAAAAACACGCCAACGCGTTGGATTTTACAGTTGAGAAAAAAATTCATTTTTCTCAAGATTTGTTAAAAATTTCTTATAAAGAGGGGGAAGAAAAAATCGTCGATTACTTCAGGCCTGATGGTCACTTCTTTGTTTCTGGACTTCTTATTGCTGCTGACGACATGATGTTCAACGACAGCAAAGAAAAGTTGAAAGCCGCTTTTAATGATTATCACATAAAACAGGCGGTGTTAGTGGTTAATCCGAATGGCGCCGGCGAAGAGTTTGATGTATTACTTGAAACAGCTGGCAGAGCATGGAATGTAATGATTGACAAGAAGGGCAATGTCGAAAAAACTGAGCTTAACTAAGCTTGTTATTAAAGTTGGAAGCGGTGTCGCTTTACCAAATCTCGGATATGTCACTGATAATTCTGGCGATGACCGCTAGCTTTGCTAGCAACTATGATTCTGAAGCCATCATGGAATATTAATTTTTCAATTTTAAGCTAGACAATATCAACACTACTGACATTAGGAAATGCAAAACAAAATTCTCTAATAGGGTAATATTTTTTTGGGCTTGTGGGTTGCATTAATCATTTTCAGAGCCGTCTCTGCTGGAAGTTACCTATATTATTTCGGCTTAAGAACACAAAATGGACAACGCTGTCGGGTTTTTCGCCTCGAATTATTGGCCAGCAAAATTCGGTTATTTTTGATTGATAACCCGTTATCGACCCATTGCTCTCATACTTTACAGTTCGCTCAGCTGGAAAGTAGGTAGGCTAGCGTGAAATCTGTCAATTCACTCCGTTGCAAAACAAATGAAGATCAATTGATTATAAATTGAGGCATAAAGTGAACTTGTTGCACTTGACCATAGCGCCTTCTACCAAAAAATAAATATTCACACAACTTAGTTGCACTAGCTTGTCAATAAAAGCCCAACCACTCACTAAAAGACAAAGGCCTTTATTTTTTGCCAAATTGCGAAAAATATTAGGTATTTTACTCATTTTCTTCCTGATTTTTTCTATCGGACTATGTACACTTCTGCGCTGGGTGCCACCACCCACATCAGCCTTCATGCTTTATCGCCATTACGAGGATCTTGTCGATAACGGTTCCTTTAAAGTGGTTCATTATCGGTGGGTAAACACTAAAAATATCTCTCCATTCGCCGCTTCCGCCGTTATGGCATCCGAAGACCAGCGCTTTCCTGAGCATTCCGGCTTTGATTTGGATTCCATACAATCATCAATAGATGTGTATGTAGATGGTGGTAAATTAAGAGGTGCGAGTACCATTTCCCAACAAGTGGCCAAGAATTTATTCTTAACGCCATCCAAAAGTTTTATACGTAAAGGCATAGAAGCTTGGTTTACCTTACTTATCGAGGTGCTGTGGAGCAAAGAGCGGATTCTTGAAGTCTATCTCAACATCGCCGAATTTGGCGAGCATTTATTCGGTATAGAAGCGGCAAGCCAACGTTATTTTGGTGTTTCGGCAAAAAACATCACCCGATCTCAGGCTGCCCTTTTAGCAGCAACACTGCCCAATCCTATATTGTTAAAAGCGGCAAAACCGTCCACCTACCTTCTAAGAAGACAGCGGTGGATACTCAGGCAAATGGCTAATCTTGGTGATCCAAAAACCTTATAATGGTCAAACGCCTTCTTCAATAGTTTTTTTATGGAATTCCAGCAACGTGAGAACTAATAATGAAAAAATAATCTTATTCGCTGCAATACTTGAAATTAGTTATCTAAGCCTATCTTTTCTTCTCGCGCAATTGTATGGGCAATGGTCTTACGAGGGCGAGATTATCAGGACTGGCCTAAGAATTATTCCAATCGCATTCTATCTGTATTTTTGTCGAAGGTATTTCGTTAATACTCATCATTCTTTTGAGACAAGGAAACTATTAACGCCTCAATTTATCGCTCCCACACTCTTACTTTTACTCTTTGCCGCAGTTTACACAAATGCTGAAAATGAAACGCCACTGTGGCAACTGGTTTTTGCAATATCGGGCATTACCGCTGGATTTAGGGAAGAGCTGTTTTATCGTGGAATTGTGCAGAACACGTTGCAAATCAAATACGATTACAAAATAGCGTTACTAGCCACAACCCTACTATTTACACTGTCGCACATTCAGTATATTTATTACGGCCAAATCAGGGGATTAGTGCTGATAACATTTGCCGGCATAATTTTTGGAAGTATATTTATTTATACAGGCAGTGTCATTTTTACTGCCTGTATTCATGCCTTATATGATGTCGTATTATCAATTTATATTATTCCATTTAGATTGAGCAATGGAATTCAATTGCCTATATTATTTTTAATCATGCTTGCGTTTCTGATTATCCTTACTAGAAAACTTTATGCACCGCAACAAACGGATAAAAACGGCAATACCGATCCTGATAACTTAAGTGTGGGGTAAAGGGTAATGTAAGCACTGCGGATATTAAGCCCAACTGCTATCCCTAGCACTGAAAATGCCAACCTAACGCTTATCACATCTGAAGCATGAATCAGATGTTCGTTATAAACCATCTGATCGCGTACGGCTTCCATTGATCCCTCAGCCGAACGGGGGGCGCATGTTGCCTCATCCCGCGTGGCAGTTAGATTTGAAAATGTAGGTTGTGGGTGTGCTTGCGAACCCCAACTACACATTGCGTAGTGTTGGGGTTCGTACCTTACCGCCAACCTACAAATATCCAACATACGGGATGCAGAAGGTGTTAGCACAACCCGATCAACCCGTAAAATAAACGTCACTCAGCCAGACTGGGCATGTTGCCCCGTCTGTAGGTTTCAGGTTGATTAAACGCAGCCACGTCATTTAAGTTTTGCGAAAACGTTAGGAACGGGGTTTCAAACCCCGTCCCGCGTGGGAAAATTTATCCACCATACAGATGTTTTCAGAAACGTAGGGCGGTTTTACACACGAGCAAACCGCAAATGCCAAAAGTAGGACCGAAGTTCCGATTTGGTGGATTGCTAACGCGAATCCACCTTACAATTTATCCATGCCATGTTACGGGTTGATAATATTCCAGATACCACGGGATATGAGTAGGTTGGGTTAACGGCTTTATCGTTAACCCAACACATTCGGACACCCAATTTTGGGTTGCGAACAGCGCAACCCAACCCACGCGGCTTCATCGAGGTATCTTGCTAATTCAAAGTTAACAAAAACTATGGGCAGCGTCTACAACCTAACCATGTTTTATATTTTAGTGGATTGTTGCAAGGATCATTCGGTGGTGGGCAAACAGCACCAGACTGTAAATTTGTAGTGCTGGTACTGATGTAACAAATTGCAAATACAGCAGTTAACATCATTACAATTAACCAAGGATAAGTTTTTACAAAACCAATTGTTTGATCTACTAAGTTTTTATTTTCTATTACATTCATGTTTAATACCTCATATTATTAATGAACTAAAACGATAAAGTTAACCGACTATATAAAAATCGGCCACCTTGTTGCAGTCCAGGCTGATTAAAATCAGTACCCTGGAAATTAAATTTTTCATCTAAAATATTTTTGATACCTAGCACTAAAAGTCCATGTCGATTAAATAATCGATAACCAATTTCAGTATCCAAAGTCCAGAAATTAGAATTCTGAGATATGCCTGGATAGACTTGCACTAATGGAAACCTTGTTATTGAATCCTTAAATTCACCTGACTGATCGATGTAAGTTAATTTCAGTTTACCAATAAATCCAGAAGGATGAAAAAAGTTACCTGCGAATTCAGTTTTATGTGTTTTTAAGTATGACCAACTACCATTGTAACCATAGCTTGAAATTTGATCGAAAGCCTCGTACCTGCCTCTATCAAATTCTTCAAAAAGATAGTTTGCGCTCAAGGCAAAGTAATCATTCGGTGTCCAATTAAAATAACCGCGCACTGAATTTTCATACCAATGAGTTTGAGAATATTTTAGTCCACCAGTATCCAAATCCACCAATCTCTGTGGTACTTGTAGGCTTCTTGTTGACCCTTCAACACCAATAAATGCTGATTTGGATATTTTATGATCAATTCCCAAGCCTATTCTTTGTGAATAAGTACCATCTAAATCATCAAAAAATTGATTAAATCCTGCTACTTGAGTAGGTTCAAGACTTTGGTTTTCCAAGCGTGTTCGTTTCAGTGCGGTAAATGCGGCAAATCTAACAGTTGTGTTTTTTGCCGGAAACCAAGTCAAACCAAATTTAGGGTTAATCGGGTTAGTATTAAAATTAAAAGATCCCTTAATATCGTAAAAATCCTGTGTAACTCCAAGCGTTGCAATTAAATTCGGTATATTTTTAAAATCCGAATATGCATAAAAATTCCCATGCTCGACATCATTGCTTAACTTTATTTCATCAAATGTGGATGGATTTAAACTACTTGGACTTCTTAATATATCTTTATTTGTTTGAGCTAAATAACCAAAGCCAATTGTTGCATCAAATAGGTCACTTTTATAAAGATTCTGTAACTCATATTTTAGTCCTGATGTTTTTTTAGAATAGCTTTGTTCAGAATTCTGCCCTACATACGCAAGTTGGAAATCATCATCTGAACCGGTTTCAATATTATTGTTGTAGGTTAAAGACATCAACATGTCAGAATTAGCCGAAAACTTATGATGAAGCCCTGCACGAGCAGATTCATTTGTTGATTGTTGTTGTCTTGTCAGCGAGCTTCCAACATAAACTATCTTGTCTCGGCCCAAAAAATTAACATTTCCGCTAGGAACAAAATCTTGCGAGATATCTCCATTTCTTTGCTCTGAATGCCTTAACTCGGCTTGAATATTTGTGTCTTGATTTAAGCTAAGTTGAGCAAAAACATTATATACATCTTTGTCCAAATCATTATTCGGACGATAACCATCTGTTTGATAGTGGAACTGTCCTAAACTATATGAAAACCTATCCCATACGCCTGACTGAACGACTTCATCACTCAAGGTATCGTTACTGCCATAGAAACCCGATGCTTGCAAAGCAAAGCGATCACGCGTGAATAATGGGTTATATTCATTAAATGAGGTAATTGATGAGCCAAGCCCATCCAAAATCAATATGTTGGATTCTGCGGCCTGCGGCTGTACCGGTGTAATATTGACCGGTTGCAGCAATTGGGCTTTTAACAGCTCACTTAAGCGCGAAACTTCATGCCTAGGCAAAGCCGCATAGTTGTCCGCTAACAAACGATGGGCAGAATAGTTGCTTGGATCTTGGTTTACAGAATTCCATCCTTCAAGCAAACCCCTTTGTTGAAAGCCCAGATCGTTATAAATACGCCCCAAACTCGCACTTCGTGCTGCGCTATCGCTATCTAACAACAACTTAGACCGATACACCCCTCTATTGTCATTCAGCTCAATCGCCTTTTGCATATCGTGCAAAGCCTCAACAGGCCGATTGGTGGTTTGTTTTAAGATAGCATCGTAGAAATAAGGGGTCGGGTCTTTGGGGTCGCGCTCTTTGGCGATCTCAAATTCTTTTCCGGCGTAATCTTTGTTCCTTAGTTCGTAATAGGCTTTGCCTAGGTAACTGCGGGTGACGGCGTTATTGGGATCTAAGTTGACTGCGGTTTCCAGTTCCGCCTTGCCTTCTTCTAAGTCACCTTGCCTGATTTTTGCCAAGCCTAGCCCTAATCGGGCTAATGGATCGGATGAATCGAGAGCTAACGCCTTTTCAAAAACTTGTTTTGCATCTTCAATCTCGGTTTGTGCCAGGTCGGCAAACCCTAAGATGGTTTGAGTTCTGGCGATTTTGGGGTTAAGCGTTTGGGCTTTTTGGGCAGCTTTTAGCGCAGCATCGTGATCGCCTTGTGATAGCTGCAATTCTGATAATCTCGCCCATGCCAAGGCGTTATCTGGATTTAACCGAGTGGCTGCTTGCGTGGCTTTTAGGGCTTCATCAATATTAAATTGCGACTGATAAGCATAAGATTGGGCGATTTTGGCAACTGACGATTGTGAATTTGCAGCAACGGCTTTGTTTGCCAGCTCAAGTGAGGTTTGTTGCTGATTTTTGGTGACGGCGATAATGGCTTGCAGGGCAAAGGCATCGCTGTTGTTAGGTTCAAGGTGTTGTGCTTGCTGGATGAGTGGTTGGGCTTCATCAACCCTGCCAACGGTCAGTAATAAAGCCGCTTTCAGCGTTAAATATTGGGGATCTTGCTGGCTAACGGAAATGTCTTCAAGCTTTGCTAGGGCTAGATTGCTATCGCCTAGCCGATAAGCGGCCAATACTGCACTAACTTGGCTATTTATTGCTGGCTTACTGCTTTGAGAATCCTCAATAATGGGCGGGTAGTACAGCATCCATTGCACAGCATCTTCGGGCGTTATCTTGAGTGCCTGCACCCGTGGCGGACGGTTGGCTTCGGCAATACCTTTAAAGCCTTTGTTTATGGTGATTTTACCGGCACTGTTTTCGCCTGAAACCTGACCATCAAACACAGAGATTTCTGCTTTTTGGCTGGACACCGTCACCATAAATTCGGTGCCTTCATGCACGGCATTGATAAACGGGGTTTGGATATTCAAATGCTGGGGCTGACGGCTTCTGGAAAAAAGGGTGCCATCCAGCAAATTTATAAACCAGGATGAGGCGCTTTCTTCTGGCACTGGTGCTGAAAAAGTCATCGTGGTATTTTGATCTACAGTGAGAACAGTTCCGCTAGTTAAGGCTAAGGTTGCACGGCTCCACTTTAAAGTACGCAGGGTGTCCCCTGGGCAAAGCAGATCTTTCGCATGGATTCTTTGCCAATTTGTAGCATCATAAGTCCTCACATCCACTTTGCCCTGCGCTGAGGCTATCTTTGCTATCGGCTTTTTACAAGTTGGCACAGCTTCGATAGCCTGCGAAGTTATCAAGGCACTGATCAAAACAAAATGAGTGATCGGTTTATTACGCATATTATTTTTATAATCGCAGTCAGGTTATTAAACGGGAGTTGGCTCTTCCGTAGCGTTTCTCCATTAAAAAACCGATCATTGACACCGATTTTCCCTTACATTCCTGGTTTATTTTTTATCTTTGTTTCAGCCGAAAACGATAGGTCTCAGCAAAAACAAAGTCTAATATCACTTTCTATGAGCGGAATTGAAGCACTTTTAATAATTCAAAGCAATAGTAGGTGTAATTTTACCTATATCAATAATAGTGGCATGTTCTTTGCTTTCATTATCTGATAGCTGGGGTAAGTTATTTTGCAAATAACTGATGTAGAAACGCGTTGGGCCGTCGTCTGGATATTGGTTATTGATAGCAACAAACGCATCCAAAGCCTGCTGCCATTGATAATTTTTAAATAAAGCTAGCGCATTGGAAAACGACACTAATAAAAGTTGCCAATGCTTCTGTGTTCGATTAATTTCTTCAACATACCCAATCAGTTCAAATACAGTCACCGTAATCGTTTTACCTTTTAACAAAAATGTCCCCAGCTCTCTGCTGAAAAATCCTGCAAGCCCTTCTATGGCTGCCGCTGAAATAAGGATTCGTGTTCCTAACAGTTTGTTTAACCCTTCAATCCGTGTAGCGGTGTTAACTGTGTCGCCAACCGCACGGTATTCATAATGTTCCATAGCACCAACATTACCCAAACGCATTTCGCCGTAGTGTAAACCCATTCGGGTATATAGGTAATACTCACTGGTAGCATTAAAGCGATCAATGGCTGATTTAATTTCCAGGGCAGCATGACAAGCATTGAGCCGAAGCTTTATATCGATTTTTGCAGTTGCCCAAACAGCCAACATGGCATCGCCAATAACGTCGGAAATCAAACCCTGGTGGTTTTTAACACTGGGGAAGATGGCCGCATAATAATCATTCATCAAATTGTTGAGTTGCAAAGGATTGATAGTTTCCGATAGGGTGGTGTATTGTCCCGCATCGGTTGCCATACAAACACCTTGCATCAAAACGCCATAATGGTTCATACCTTGGGGATGTTGCGTGTTGTAGTCAAAAACTTCTTTAGGCAAATAACACTCAGATACTTTTCTAACCTTTATGAAATAGGCTACGGATTGTGTTAATAAAACCACAACCGCCTGAAGTAACGGAATAGCCAGAGGCATCCAGATATTTTTTGATGCAAACAAAACGCCACTGAGTTGAACATATGCAGCCATTAGCAACAAAGTTGATATGGTTGAGGTTTTGTAAGGGAAAAAGAAAAAAATAGCGCACAGTAATGTCCCCCAAGCCATAATTAAAATCAATCGACTACGCATAGACAGCGGTTTTAACCAGGATTGGTCAATAACATTGGCTATCGCTGTTGCTGCAATTTCAATGGGGCTGATAACCTTGCCACTGGCCTTTGAAAAGGCTGTGTAGAAGCCTTGGTTTTTCTCAGGCTCCAAATTTTCCGAATAGCCTACCAAGACGATTTTATCTTTGAACAGGTTTGGATCCAGAATAGATGTCATAGACACTTGGTAGAATGGCACAGTGGTGATAGCCCCAACATCACCATAGTGGTTCAAATAAAGCCTTTCGTCGCTTTTTAACAAGGCTAACCAGGATTGCAATAACTGCTTCACCTTGGGTGAGTAATCAGCATCAGCGATAACTTCTGCCAATTGGTCGAGCGATTCGGGATCTTTTGTCAATGCTGCTTGAATATCTTGAAATATTTGTATCGTCCTGAATTTTCTGGTGAGCTTAGGAAAGGTCTTGGGAAGTTTAGCATGCAGCACCGGATCAAGCTTACTAAGTGGTTCCAGAATTTCGGGGTAGGCTGTTTTGATAACGTAGTATTGAAAAATACTGATCGGGAATGTGGGGATATCCCCAGCACTGTGCTTGTAAGTCCAAAATTCCTTTACGGTAGAAGACGTTTTTGGAATAGGAAACGGTGCCGCGCCTAACGCCGCATTATTTAAAAGGGGAATTGGCTCAATAACCCGTTCGTATTGAATTTCATCTAGCGGCGGAAAGGCGGGGACTTTGTATTGCTTGAGATAGTTGCTGAGAATGACGTTTCTTTTCTCCGCCATGGCCTTAGCCAACATTTGATCGTCTTTCAGCTCACGATTTTCGCCAAAATGGATGTTGAAAGCAATAATCGCAGGCTTTTGGAAATTTATTTTATCAATAAGATGGGCATAATATGAGCGCGGCCATTTTTCTGGATCATCCGGTAAATGCAGAATTTCGGCTGACGCTTGGTCAATAGATACGATAATGACATCGGCGGGTGCCGGCAAAGTGCCTCTAATTTGAAAGAGTTCCGTTAGGCCAAATTCCTCTTCCAGATAAGAACCCGCTTTTGTTTGGCAAAACCAAGCCCCTAGCCCCCCAATTAGTAATACTGCGATACAGCTTTTTATTGTTTTTAGTAAGGCATTCATACCGGTTAGCACTAAGTGTTCCTGATTAACTCAATAGGTACTATCCTTAAACCCAGCGCTCATATGACAATTATATACCTATCATAGAGATAGCGTGCAATCTTAAGATTATGGTTACTTTAATAATGCGGTGGGGGCTGGTCGATAGCTTCGTCACTATGTTCAAGCCGGAAGCTATTCATACGTTCATGTAGGAGTTGACAGGTTTTTTCCAACAGTAGTATCTGATGTTGTTGTTTGGCAATTATTTTATTCAATTCTTGCAACAAATCTTCCTGATAAGCCGCTTTTATTTCCAATTCAATCAGGCGTTGTTCGTTCATGTCTTCGAAATTGCTTTATCAAAATAGACTTACTTAATAATGCGGTTATTTAACTCTACCATTGATAACTATCTTGATTTCCTTGCGGTCTGCTAGATTTGCCTGTTCAATCACCCCAATTAAGTCGCCGGTTTGCGGCATAGCATTGCCGGACTTAGAAATCCGCGCCAGTAACCTGATTTGTTTGAAATTGGACAATTTCATATTCGGTATCATCGATTCTGCGTCCGTGAGGCTGACAGATAAGGGTAATTCTTTTACCTGTTTACGGATGATTGCCAACGGCATCTTTGGCCCAGATAATGCTTGGGCATAGATAAAGACGGTATCCTCTGGTTTGGCATCAGTTTGTAAATCGGCAGCCAAGCTGACCTTTATATCAACAGAAACCCTAGCTGATGCAGTAGATTGCGCAGCTGTCACTGGCGAGGTATTGGTTAATTCAACTTCTGTATTTGCAATTAACTCATGGATTTGTTGTTTATCGGCAGATTCTGCTGGCAGTACCGCTTCCAATTTTCGCAGAAATTCTATCGCGCCTTTTTTGTCACCTTGCTGAGCGCTTGCAAGGGCGGACAACCATAACCCATTCAGGCTTTTAGGCTCTATTGCCAACGCTTTATTTAACAACTCTTGTGGTTTCCCTGCCCAATTACCATCATTCGTTAGCATAAGTGCCTCAGCATAAGGCAACATAACCTCGGCTTTTTCACCTGACAATTGATAAGCGTGGGCTAATGCGTCAATTGCCTCTGGATACCGTTGTAACTCTTTGTAGGATCGGCCTAACATCAACCATCCCTCAAGATTATTCGGTTCTGCTTTTAATTTTTTGGCTAAACCCGTGACCATTTTATTGATAGCTTCAGGACTAGGCGCGTCTGAACTCGCTTGATTTAGTTCATTGCTGTGGCTTATGGCTTGATAGTTGCCCAACTTCCAATAAAGTGCAGCCGATAAACAAGGTATCGCTATGACCAGCACATAAACCAACCAACGACCTTGGCTGTCCGATTTGTTAGATGAATTCGATATTTCAAGATCGTCACTTAATGCCTGCTCAAGCTCAGTAACTTGCTCATCATATTGCGCTTGGCTAATCCCACCGGAAGCTTTATTGGCTTTCAACTCAGTTAGTCGTTCCCGTGCAATCCTTACATTACGCTGATCCAGGTCATCTACCGCTGTATTGTCGCGCTTACGCCATAAAGGCGGCAGTACAATCAGAAACGCCATCAAGGTCATTACAACGGCAGCAAGCCAAAATAAGCTATTCAAGACTTATCTCCATCTTCAACACTGCTTTCAGTGTCTTCTAATAGGTGACGCATTTTTTCCTGTTTACCTTTGTCAAACATTACGATTGCCGCTTGCTTTTTACGGCGTATGAACCAAAAAATCATGATCAGGCCTGTTATCAAGAAAGCAATCGGCCCTAACCAAAGCAGCGCAGTTTTGGTTTTTAACGGGGGGTTGTACAGGACAAAATCGCCGTAACGGTCAGTCATAAACTGGATAATCTCGTCTTTAGATTTACCTTGTTGCAGCATTTCAAAGACTTGCCGACGTAAATCAGCGGCAAGTTCGGCATTGGAATCGGCAATGGTTTGATTTTGGCAGACAAGACAACGTAATTCTGAATTGATCAGCTCGTAAGTCTTTTGCTGTTCAGGGTCAGCCAATTGATGGTCATCAATAGCAAATCCTTGCATGGAAATCATAAGCAATAATGCGTACAACCAGGGTTTTATCATCATTCCGCCTGCAACTTGGTAATCAACGGAAGAAAGGTATTCTGCACGTCTTCTTCCGTCACCGGCCCAGTATGTTTGTAGCGAACCATGCCTTGCTTATCCATCACAAAAGTTTCAGGTACGCCATACACACCCCAATCTATGCCGATTCGGCCATCGGCATCCATCACGCTATCGTTATACGGATTACCTAGCGTTTCCAGCCAAAGTTTTGCGGCATCGGGATCATCTTTATAATTCAAACCAACAATAATTGCTGCCCGTTGCTGCGCCAACTGATTGATGATCGGATGTTCCGCACGGCAAGAAACACACCAGGAAGCCCAGACATTAAATAACCAGACCTTACCTTTCAAATCGGCTGGTGATAGCTTCTCATTTGGCGCATTGAGTTTAGGAGCGGAAAATTCCGGAGCAGGTTTATTTAGCAAAGGCGAAGGAATTTCGCCGGGCTTCCCTTTTAAGCCCAACGCCAAAAAAACAGCCAAGACGACGAACAATATCAATGGGATTATGTACTTAAGCATTAGGGTCTTTTAGTTTGACATACGTATTAGAACCACCGGTATCGCTATTTTTTCTATCTTCTAACTCTATATAATTAAGCGATCTAATTAACTTGCCCAACTTAGAAAAACCAAAATTTCGAGGATCAAACGAACTATTTATCAGATTAATGCAACTACCAACGCCACCTAGATTTGCCCAGCCATCTTCCTCAGATGCTGATTTAATTGCCTCAATAATTAATTTTTTTAACTCAGGATCAGCTAATGACTCGGCGGCTTTAGGAATCAAATTATTTTTTTCAGTTAAAACCACATCATTGTCTTTAATTGGCGATTTGATTTCTGTAGCCAAATTCGATGTTGTTTCATCAACCATAATTGTTTCAGTAAAAATAAACTTGTTACACGCCGCTCTAAATGCTTCTGGTGTTTTACGTCTTCCTATCCCTATTACTTCAAGACCCTCCTCTCTTAAACGAGTTGCTAGTTTAGTAAAGTCACTGTCGCTTGAAACCAGAAAAAAACCATTAAATTTGCCAGTATAAAGCAAATCCATTGCATCAATAATTAACGCAGAATCAGTCGCATTTTTCCCTGAAGTATAACCAAACTGTTGTATTGGCTGAATGGCATGTTTATTGAGAACATTTTTCCAACCACTTAACTGTGTATTCGTCCAGTCTCCATAACAACGCCGTGAAGTTGCATCTCCATACCTTGCCGCCTCTGTTAGAATGGCTTCTATGGCCTTAGCTTGTGCATTGTCAGCATCAATTAATAAAGCAAACCTTTTAATTTCATTAATATTCATGGTTTGATTGCTTCTTTTTTAGGACTTCGATAGCGCTTATCGCAAGTGGCACACAATCCACCTATCGCCATGAATACCGCACCTAACCATATCCATCGAATAAAGGCTTTGTAATAAATCCTAAGACTCCATGCGCCTTCGTCACCTAACGGTTCGCCGATTGCAACGAACAGATCCCTAAATAATCCGGCATCAATAGCGGCCTCAGTCATCGGCATTTTTTGGACTTGATAAACCCTTTTTTGTGGTTCAAGCGTGACATCCGGCTTACCTTCATGACTTACGGTTACCAGGCCTTGTTGGGCAATGTAATTAGGCCCTTGGGCTTGTTTGATGCCTTGGAATTTGAATTTATAACCGGATAGCTCAAGTGTTTCGCCAGGAGCCATACGACTATCTTTCTCAATACTATAAACAGAAGTCAAGGTAATGCCGACCACAAATACAGCAATGCCTAGATGAGCAATCGTCATCCCATAAAATCCAGCAGGTATTTTAGCCAGACGTTCCCATGAAAAGCCTTTATCACCCAGTCGATCAATGAAAGAAAGCACAGTCATTGCCACCGTCCATAAAGCCAACGTCAATCCCAACGCCGCAGCCCAGGAATAAAATGGCATAAGCAAAGGCAATGCCAGTCCGCCAACCACACAGCCCAAAATAAACCAGCGCACTCTTGAGGTAAGATCGCTTAGGCTATCGCGTTTCCAACGTAATAACATGCCGCCACCCACGGCAATCGCCAAAGGTGCCATTAATGGAATGAATACGGCATTAAAATACGGTGGACCGACTGAAATTTTGCCTAAGCCTAATGCATCAATCACTAAGGGATAAAGCGTACCCAACAAAATACTGGCAGCTGTCACGACCAGCAATACGTTATTGATGAGAATCACCGATTCCCTTGAAACTGGCTCAAAAGTCGCGCTGGATTTAACTGCGGGGGCACGTACGGCATATAGCAACAAAGATCCACCGATAACAATCGCCAGAAAAATCAGGATAAACAAGCCTCTGGCTGGATCGCTGGCGAAGGCATGAACGGATGTCAACACGCCGGAACGCACCAGGAACGTCCCCAATAGGCTTAATGAAAATGCAAAAATCGCCAGTAAAACCGTCCAAGTTTTAAATACGCCACGTTTTTCAGTCGCCGCTAGGGAATGGATCAACGCCGTACCGACCAGCCAAGGCATGAACGAGGCGTTTTCAACAGGATCCCAAAACCACCAGCCGCCCCAACCTAATTCGTAATATGCCCACCAACTGCCTAATGCGATACCCAGCGTTAGAAACATCCAGGCAACCGTTGTCCATGGCCTAGACCAACGCGCCCAAGCGGCATCCAACCGACCTTGCATTAAAGCCGCAATCGCAAAAGCAAAAGCCACAGAAAAACCGACATAGCCCATATAGAGCATAGGTGGATGTATCGCAAGTCCGACATCTTGCAACAAAGGATTCAAATCGCGTCCTTCAAGGGGAGCTGGAAACAAGCGTTCAAACGGATTTGATGTCAATAACAGGAACAGGAGAAAACCGATTGAAATCATGCCCATTACACCTAACACCCGTGCAACTGTCGCATCTGGAATGGCTCGGCTGAATCGTGCCACCAAAGCCGTCCAACAACATAACACTAATGCCCAGAGCAATAACGAGCCTTCATGTGCGCCCCAAACGCCTGAAACCAAATACAAAACGGGCAAGGCAGTATTTGAATTCATCGCCGCATATTTCACCGAGAAATCATGCGTTAAAAAACTGTAAGTTAAACAACCGTAGGCTATCGCCACAAATAGCAATTGGGCAAAAGCCGTTGGTCTGGCAATCGCAACCCAGCCAGATATCGACCGAGTAGCACCTACGATGGGTACAATGGCCAAGACAAAGGCCATGCACAAGGCAAGAATCAAGGAAAAATGTCCGATTTCAGGAATCATTTAGTTTGTCCTGATGGTGGAGTTGCCTGGTTTTTCAAAGTCGCCTTAATTTCGGGCGGCATATAATTTTCATCATGCTTAGCCAACACTTCTTCGGCAATGAAAACACCCTGTGGGTTTAATTTACCGTGCGCGATGATACCTTGCCCTTCCCTAAACAAATCCGGCAATATACCAGTATATTCAACTGTCACTTCTTTCTTAAAATCAGTCAGCTTAAAGCGCACCATCATTCCTTTGTTCGGTCTTTCTACCGAACCTTTAATGACCATGCCGCCTAAGCGGAACAAAGCGTCTTTAGGCGCTTTACCTTCTACCACATCGGTAGGTGGGAAAAAGTACATCAAATTTTCATTGAAGGATTTCAGCGCGAATGCTGTGGCTACGCCTGCACCAAGCACCATCAGGCCAATCAAAATCAGTCGCTGTCTTCTTGCAGGTTTCATAAGTCTTGCCGTTTTTGTTTCAGTGCTTGTTGTCTTAAAAAATTCTTACGTTGGATAATGGGTATCACCACATTGGCAAGCAGCACAACCAAGCAGATGCCATACGAAATCCACACATAAAAACCGTAACCGCCCATCGCCAAGAACTCTTGTAGACTCATAGCCTGCCCTCCTCCTCTGTAGCTTTCACTTTAACCCATTGGGAATTACGTTCCCGCTGTAATAACTCAACTCTGGCTTGCAAAATCAAGGCAATCGCATAATAAACTTTGAATGCCAAGGCCATTAACAATAATGGTGTGAGCATGCTCAGATGTATCGACGGCTTACCCACTTTAGCGACTGTGGGGCCTTGGTGCAGGGTATTCCACCATTCAACCGAATAATGAATAATTGGTATATTGACCACGCCGACTAAAGCCAGAATAGCGACAGCTTTAGAAGCAGTACGTTTGTCATCAATTGCCCCGTACAAGCCAATAATGCCTAAATATAAAAATAGCAAAATCAATTCCGAAGTTAACCTAGCATCCCAAACCCACCAAGTACCCCACATGGGTTTGCCCCATAACGAACCCGTCACCAGCGCAATGAAGGTGAAACTGGCCCCAACAGATGCGCTACTAATCATGACAATTTCCGCCAGCTTAATGCGCCATATCAAGCCTATTGCACCAGCAAGCGCCATCACCACATAGATAAATAACGACATCCAAGCGGCAGGCACATGAATGTAGATAATGCGGTAGCTATCGCCTTGCTGGTAATCCGGCGGAGCAAGATACAAGCCACCATAAAGTCCGGTTACCGTTAGCAACAGAAAGATGACGACTAGCCACGGCATTAAACGTTCAGAAAACGCGTAAAAATGGGGGGGAGAAGCCATGCGATGAAAAAACCGCACGACCGAATCTGGCACTAAAAACATAAGGAGTTAACTCAAAGGCGGTGATTCAAAATCAGTTGGTTAACAAGCCGCAACCTTGCGGCTTGTTTTTTGATTCGTTAAGCCTTGCAATACGAAGGTATCCAACTCTTGTCAACCAGATCATCAGGTACAGCGGTAAAATCGAACGCCAAACCGTCTTTAATCATTTGGTCAACATTAAATAATTGTCCTATTTCGGGAATATCCCGATAGAACATTGTGAATAACGGCACTACCATCATTTTTGAGAGCTTAGTAGCAATCGGCCCAAGGAAGTTTCTGCGTTGACCGACATGAGCGACTTCGTCTATGGTGATTTCATTCAACAATTCGCGTAGACGTTGTTTGACTTCAGGCTCGTCCGCCAAGACATCATCAAATAACCGATCCAGATGCAAATAGAATGAAACTCCCATTAATTCGGTTACGAAAGCAGGGCCATCCAATAGCACACCAGGCAATTTGGGAAACTGCTCATAAACCCATTCTTTAGCAGGTGATAAAGGCACCCATTCCACTTTGTCTAAGCCGCAAGTACGCAACATTTCGTTAAACAAACGGGCATGACAAAACTCTTCTGCCAGATGTACACGACTGATTTTATCTTCAACAGAGTGAGAATTGGCCATATCTGGAATCACATCCCATGCGCCCTTTATGCCCACCCATTCGTGACGGGCAAACTTGTAGATCCCAGTCAACATAAGCGTCATTCGATCCAATGTCTTCGGATCGTCTTTCATCTCAACATAGTTGCGATAAAAAACATCGGGATTTGCCAAGGGAGTACGTAAGTGTACTGGGTTGTCTTCAAAATATTTAAGACGCGTCCGCTTTTTGGCTAAATCTTTATCGGCCTCGAATAATTCGCCACCATGTTGCTGGGTAAACTTCCAGTAATCCTCAAAATTGTCTTTTCTTTGCTGCTCAGTCGCTACGGTAAAAACGGAAAGATATTTGCCCGAACCCATAATGCCACACTCCAGTTTGCTTTGATATTGCAACTATTTTACGGGATATTAGGAATTTATACTCATTTTTAGTGCAGCAGCAGTCGGCCACGGCGCTAACACCAATGCCATCAACAACATTGAAATCAGGATGTTGATTTGAGCCGTTACAGGTAAACCAGTGCTCGCCATTTCGACAGCATTGCTGGCGAAAATCAACACCGGAACGTATAAAGGTAACACCAACAAAGACAAAATCATTCCACCTCGGCGTAAACCAACCGTTAAAGCCACCCCGACGGCACCTATCAAACTTAATATCGGTGTTCCTAGCAGTAATGTTATCAGTAGAATGCTTAAGGATTCATTAGGCATGCCTAAAAAAACCGCCAATAAGGGCGCAACAATCAATAATGGTAGACCTGTTGTTAACCAATGCGCCGTTATTTTGCCTAAAACAAGAATTGATGTTGGGTATGGGCTCAACAAAATCTGCTCTAGCGAACCATCATCAAAATCGGAACGAAACAAGCTATCCAAAGATAACATGGTAGCCAACAAGGCTGAAACCCAGATGATACCAGGCGCAATCGCTTGCAATAACTTGGGCTGCGCGCCTATCCCTAGCGGGAATAAGGTGATGACAAGGATAAAAAACAGCACCGGATTGGCAATCTCCGAACGTCGTCGCATGGCTAATACCAAATCACGGCGAACAATCGCGGTAAACGCATCAAACATTGCCATCAGGATAACCTTATACTTTGCACATCAACACCTTGCAGATTAACGTCGTGGTGTGATGTCATCACCATCATACCGCCGTTAGCACAGTGTTCAGCCATTAATTCCTCAACCAGCACGATGCCTTGCTTGTCTAGCGAAGTAAACGGCTCGTCCAGTATCCACAAGATATTATGGGTAATTAACAGCCGTGCTAACGATAACCTCCGCTTTTGTCCGGCTGAAAGGGCTTGAATCAAGGTATCGTCATAACCGACCAATTGCACTTTTCCCAAAGCCTGTTGGATAGTCAATTTTCCAGGCTGCCCAAGCGCAAGAGACAATCTCAAATTTTCATTCACGGTCAATTCTTTTTTAATGCCATCCAAATGCCCAACATAAGCCATATCCGAATAATATTGGCTTTGCGGAATTTCTTCTCCACACCACGAAACTGCCCCGGTGTCAGGCTCACGAAAGCCACATATGATACGTAACAGAGACGTTTTTCCACTGCCGTTTTTGCCTTCTAACAGTAAAACTTGTCCCGTATGCACAGCAAAACAGAGGTTTGCAAATAACTCCCTGTCGTCGCGGATGCAGCTTAGGTTTTCGCCTTGAAGCTGGTGTGTTAAGTTAGATTGCATACTCTAAGTTATGAAGAATGCTGTTAAGGGAATCTCTAAAAATTCAAAAAACTCCTTCTCCCTCTGGGAGAAGGCCTGAATGAGGGTAATAAAATCAAGCAATTATATCCCTCACCCTAGCCCTATCCCAGAGGGAGAGGGGATTATTAGAGGTTCCCTTAAGTTAAAATAAAACTCCCTCTCCTGCTGGAGAGGGTCGGGGTGAGGAGAATTAAATCAAGTATGTATTCCCCTCATCCTAACCTTAGCGGCGCAGATTCCATAGCTGCTACCGCACTTCCACCATCCCTGGCGGTCGTCCCTCAAGGAAGAAGGGACTAAATCTCTTAACTTAGCGTCATTGGGTTGTTAAACGCTGCCGCACAGTTTCGTAAAGAAACGCGCCAGTAGCAACGGACAAATTAAGGCTTTCTACTTGGCCTAACATCGGCAACTTAATCAATATATCACATTGTTCCTTGGTCAACCGCCGCAGCCCCTTCCCTTCCGCGCCAATAACCAATGCCATAGGCACAGTCAAATCGGTTTGATAAACGGTTTGGCTTGCTTCACCAGCAGCACCCATAATCCAAATACCTTCGCCCTTAAGCCAACGCAGTGTTCTTGCTAAGTTAGTCACTTGATAAACCGGCACGGTTTCAGCCGCACCACTGGCTACCTTACATACCGTTGGTGTAATACCAGTGGCATTATCTTTAGTGATAATAACGCCTTGTACACCTGTCGCATCAGCAGTTCGCAAACAAGCACCGAAATTATGGGGATCTTGTACATTATCCAACACAAGCAACAATGCTGTGGTGGTCAAGTTTTCCACCATCGTCTTTAAATCGCTTTCACATTGCTCCTCCGGCATTTCGATTTCCATCGCTATGCCTTGATGATTGTTCCCGTCAGCCAAACGGTCAAGTTTTTTCCTGTCCGTTTTTTCTGGTTCAATGCCCAGTGCCATGAGGTTGTCGATGATAACCCCCAAACGCTTATCAACACGCCGTGCATCAACCCAAACCCGCATGATTTTACTCGGCGAATAATCGATTGCCGCCTGTACTGAATGTAAGCCGAAGAGTTTGCTTGATTTCATTAAGCTCTATAATATATTAATTTTTATAAAAAACAGCGTAGGGCAGGTCAAGACTCGCCTTTAGATTAAAAAACCATCAATCCAAATCAAAATAATCTAAATCAAGCGGTGCAACCCAATTTTTGGGATAATGCTCCACGTACAAATCGATAAAAACTCGAATATGGCCAATCGGAAACTCGTTCAACCAAACCACGTTCGACAGGATTATAATGGATATAATCCAGATGCCGATCAAAATCGCTTTGATCACGGGTGGCATGTTCCCAAAACGGCGTAGCCATATTCACCGTTCGAATTTTATCTGTCTCCTTGTTGATATCCGCTCTCTCGGTTCAATAGCACTCGAACAAGAGTCGATTTAATCAAACGCCAACGGATTGTTGCATAAATGGATGCCTCAACTACCGATCAAGAACCCAGCAGAAACAAGGGAAATGACGATGACTTAAATTTAAGTGAGCCAAAACATCCGCGTTTGTCTTAACGTACTTTTAATCGTATATTACCTAGCTGTTTAAATAACCCCTCTTAACGAATGGATACGATCAGCATCCGTGGTGCCAGAACGCACAACCTGAAGAATATCGACCTTGATTTACCTAGGGATAAGCTCATAGTTATCACCGGACTTTCCGGTTCGGGCAAGTCATCGCTGGCTTTCGATACGATTTATGCTGAGGGACAACGGCGCTATGTCGAATCGCTTTCTGCGTATGCACGGCAATTTTTGTCGCGGTTGGAAAAGCCCGATGTTGATCACATCGAAGGCTTATCTCCGGCAATTTCCATCGAGCAAAAATCAACCTCGCACAATCCGCGCTCAACCGTCGGTACGATCACCGAAATATACGATTATCTACGCTTGTTGTATGCCCGTGCCGGTACACCACGCTGCCCTGAACACCAAACTTCGCTAGAAGCACAAACTATCAGCCAGATGGTCGATTCGGTATTGGCGCAGCCACAGGATCAACGTTGGATGCTACTTGCGCCGATAGTTAATGAACGTAAAGGCGAGCATCTGCAATTACTGGATGATTTGAAATCGCAAGGCTTCATTCGGGCGCGGATTGATAGTGTAGTTTACGACCTGGATGATGCGCCGACGTTGGATTTAAAAAAGAAACATACGATTGAAGTGATTGTTGATCGCTTCAAAATTCGCTCAGACATTGCCTTACGCTTAGCAGAATCCTTTGAAACTGCGTTGCGGATCGCTGATGGCATCGCCATTGCGGTTTGCTTAGACGATAACAGCGAACACATATTTTCCGAACGCTACGCTTGTAAGCTCTGCGGTTATAGCCTGACTGAGCTGGAACCAAGAATTTTTTCCTTCAATAACCCCAAAGGGGCATGTAGCAGTTGTGATGGGCTGGGGGTAAGGCAACATTTTGATCCTGAGCTGATTATTCATAACCCTGACATCAGTCTCGCTGGCGGTGCAATACGCGGCTGGGATAGGCGCAACGCTTACTATTATCAGATCATTAGTTCGTTGGCGAAACATTACGGTTTTGATCCTGAAGTACCGTTTTCCAAGCTGACTAAGGACATCCAAGCCGTCATTCTTTTTGGTAGCGACAAAGAAATTATTGAATTCACCTTCCTAAATACTGGCGGCGCAGCAACTAAGAAACGCTACAGTTTTGAAGGCATTATCGCCAATATGGAACGACGTTATCACGAAACCGATTCGACTTTGGTGCGCGAAGAACTGGCAAAATATTTATCCCAAAAGCCCTGTACGGCTTGCAATGGCGCGAGGTTGAACAACTCTGCCAGGAATGTGTTCATCGACGACAAGCCGATACATAACGTAACTCACTTCCCTATCCGGCAATCGTTGGCTTTTTTCAACAAGCTAGATTTGCCTGGTAAGCGCGGAGAAATATCCGCAAAAATTATCAAGGAAATCAGAGAAAGGCTGGAATTTTTGGTGAATGTGGGCTTGGATTACCTAACGCTAGATCGCAGCGCAGACACGCTTTCTGGCGGTGAAGCCCAACGTATTCGGCTTGCCAGCCAGATCGGCGCAGGCTTAGTGGGCGTGATGTATGTGCTGGACGAGCCTTCCATTGGCCTGCATCAACGTGATAATGAGCGCTTGTTGAACACTTTGTTTCGGCTACGCGATTTGGGCAACACGGTGATTGTTGTTGAGCATGATGAAGATGCCATTCGTGCCGCCGATCATATTGTCGATATAGGCCCAGGTGCAGGTGTGCATGGGGGCTGTGTAGTCGCCCAAGGGACGTTTAATGACATACTTAATAATGACGAATCCTTAACCGCACAATATTTATCGGGGAAAATCAGCATTGTCGTACCAGAAACCACCACACCTATCGATACGAAAAAACAAATTACGCTCCGCAATGCCCACGGTAACAACCTAAAAAATGTAACAATCTCAGTTCCTGTTGGCTTACTGACGTGTGTTACGGGGGTATCCGGCTCAGGTAAATCGACCTTGGTTAACGATACGCTGTACTGCCACGCCGCCCGATTAATTAACCGTGCTGGCGTTATCCCCGCACCTTGCGATGCGATAGACGGACTGGAGCATTTCGACAAGGTGGTCGATATTGACCAAAGCCCGATAGGACGCACACCGCGCTCGAATCCGGCGACTTATACCGGCTTGTTCACCCCGATACGCGAACTGTATGCCGCCACGCACGAATCACGTTCACGCGGGTATACGCCGGGACGATTTAGCTTTAACGTAAAAGGTGGCCGCTGCGAAGCCTGTAAAGGCGATGGTGTTATTAAAGTGGAGATGCACTTCCTGCCCGACATTTACGTGCAATGCGACAGATGTAAGGGCAAGCGTTACAACCGCGAAACGCTGGAAATTCGATATAAGGGCAAAACCATCACCCAAATCCTGGATATGACGGTCGAAGATGCCGCTGAATTTTTCAGCGCAGTACCTTCCCTATCCCGTAAACTGCAAACCCTGATTGAAGTCGGCTTGAGTTATATCACCTTGGGACAAAATGCCACCACGCTGTCCGGCGGCGAAGCGCAACGGGTCAAGCTCGCCAAGGAACTGTCCAAACGCGATACCGGAACCACCTTATATATTCTCGATGAACCCACAACGGGTTTGCATTTTCATGACATCAAACAATTGCTAACGGTCTTGCATAAATTAAGAGATCACGGCAATACCGTGGTCGTCATCGAACACAATCTGGACGTTATCAAAACCGCCGACTGGGTTATCGATATGGGACCCGAAGGCGGTGACGGTGGCGGTACGTTAGTTGCAGAAGGCACACCGAAGCAAGTTTCGCAAAATCCAGCGTCCTTTACTGGGGTTTATTTACAGCGGTTTTTTTAAAATTCAATTATTCGTATAGCTGAAGATTACATAAGGGAATCTCTAAAAATAGAATCTGGTATGATGTCTGCCATTTTTAATTCACTAATTAACTGTATAAAGCGCATCATGTCAGAATTCAATAATGTATCCATCATCAAAAAAGCCAATGTTTATTTTGGTGGCAACGTCAACAGTCGCACGGTCAAGTTTGCGGACGATTCCATGAAAACGCTGGGGTTTATGATGCCTGGCGAATACACCTTTAACACCGTCGACAAGGAAATAATGGAAATTATCGACGGCGACTTGGAAGTCTTGCTGCCTGGTTCAGAGCAATGGCAAAAAATCAAAGGTGGCGAATCCTTTGACGTGCCAGCCAATGCCAAATTTACAGTAAAAATAAATTCGCCGACGGATTATTGTTGTTCCTTAATAAAGTGACTTTTTTATTCCTTTAGCGTTAACGAATAAGCTATGAATATCGCCGAATTCCGCGTCGAACCTGCCAACTACCAAGCCGATTTTGACGATCTCCGCGCCGTGCGCGTAGCCGTGTTTGTTAACGAGCAATACATTCCGCAGGAAGTAGAATTCGACAGTGTTGATCCAGACTGCCACCACTTTGTCGCTCGTGACAACCAGAATCGAGCGATTGGCACGGGCAGGCTGACATCTGACGGTAAAATTGGGCGAATGGCTGTATTACAAACATGCCGGGGGCAAGGCATCGGCGAAGCATTATTACTGAACTTAATCAATAAGGCACGTAAATTAGGACGGACAAGTGTGTTCCTTAATGCACAAACTGATGTGTTAGGATTTTACGAAAAATTCGGCTTTATCAGAGAAGGCGATATTTTTACCGAAGCCAATATCCCGCACCAGCGCATGCGCTTGCAGATAGAACCGATAACTAAATCCAGCCGCCCTGCCCCAAAACCGCGTGATGCATTAGTTGAAATCGCCGAATTCAAGACCTTGGAGGGTACAGTCTCAGCAACACTTGAACTTATAACCAAAGCACGTCGGCAAATCTGCATTTATAGCCCCGACCTGGAGTACGTTTTATATGGACGACTAGATATAGGCGAAGCGCTAAAAAAATTTGCGATTAACAGCAGTGGCGGTAACGTATTGATTATTATTCAGGATACCTTGGCAGTACGCAGCCATCCTCATCCTTTGATTGATCTTGCACAACGACTGCCATCGGCATTTTTATTGCGCACCCCGATTGAATCAGATGACTTGCAATATCCTTCGGCTTATTTGACCAATGACCGTGATGGCTATTTATTTCGCCAGCAAAGCAGCCAGTATCGTGGGGTTTGGAGTCCAACCATGCCTTCCCGCAATCGCCAACTGTCTGAGGAGTTCGAGCGTGTTTGGCAGCGATGCCGACCTTGCGCTGAGTTTCGGGCGTTAGGCTTATAGCAGTGTTTTATCCCGTTCCTCTTGATTAACCCGTAACATTGGCGAAAGCCTTTGTTCAACCCGAATAACCGCCCTGTTCAGCACAACGAGGTTATTTTCTTCAACAATCTGTATACCCATGGTATAAAAAATAGGCAGCCAAAATGGATTGATTAACACGCCACCTACCGCGCTTTTACTAAAGCGTTTAAGGTTTTTTAACGGATTATAAGACTCAGACAGCGCACACATGGGTTGTTCAACAAAAACTTTGCAAATAGGATTCAATTTGGTCTGTTCGACGCTATTCAATTGTTCCAGCGATGCCAGAAGCTTGCGTTCCATATTATGATAATTCATGCGAGCCAAACTTGAGGTGATGGCAAACGTAAGGGCGACGAGCGGCAAAATCACAGTTGGCGGAGCAACAGGCGCAAAAGTGGAAGACAACATGACGGTACCCAGACCCAACATGAGAATATCTTCTCCCCACTCCACATCCCGGTCAATACCTTTAACAACGGCGGCAGCGGTACAATCAGATTTGCCCATCAGATAATGTTGTTCTCGCTTCATGAAACTTCTCCTGTTACAGGCTAATCTCTCGTTATAACTTGTTATCCGGTTGTGTCAATTTCACAATAGGATCATTGTGCGCCTTTACCGCGACTATTCAAGCGGTTTCTGCTAAGACACCAAACCTATTATGATCCGTGACCGCTTATGATCCATAACTGCCATGATGGATCATCTCCATATTACTGTCCAATGCATCACTGTTTTCAACGTAAATACTATAATTTAGTCGTATCTGCATCACGTACTATGGTTTGATGCCAAGTGCCATCTGGATTTTCATCGGGGCTTGAATTTGGGTCGAATTCCTTGTAGACCTTCAAAGCTTGATCATCCAATGGAAAAGTGCCTAACACAGCCTGCGCCGCATTTTTCACGTCGAAATTTTCATTGGGATTTTGTATTTTAGATAACAGTGTGTCGCGCACATCTTCAAAGCTAAATCCTCCTAAAGCTGAAATCGCCGCTACTTTTACTGCCTGATTTGTATCATTGGCTGCTTCGGTAAAAGTCTGAAGTGCCGCCTCATCATGGCCTGCCCACTGGGAAAGCATCAATAGGCTTGTTTCCCTCAACTGAGGGTCTTGAGCATGCAGAAGCGGCGTTATTGTTTCAACGACATCTTGTTGTTCTGTAAGCGAGATAACGTCACCTACTCGATTAAGGGTAGACAGGGCTGCGACAGCTAACTTCGTATTTGCACCTGAATCATTCTGTAATATGTCCAGCACCATAGCTCGTGTTTGTGCATCTTGCGTACCACCGACTTGGCCTAACATTGACAGCGCACCAACACGTTGTTGCGGAGTGCCATCACGCAATAGCTGTACAGCGACAGCTTGGGCATCGAAAGCTCCCCCACTTGCCAATAGGGCAGAGCTAAGCATGTCACCTAATGGCGTACCAGCAACCTCCAAGAAACGCTCCATCACAAGTTTGGTTGCTGCCGGATCAGCCTGCATTAATGCCATTAACTGTTGAAACTCAGCACTCGCTTGTAAATCGTCAACTGTTTTTTTCTGAGCCGACAAAAATTCTAAAGTTGTAAGTAATTCCGATGCCGGCTTACTTGGAGCACTTAAATTGGGCTGTACTAAACCTTCAACAAGCGTGGTTGCAGAATTACAGTTGGCCGTTAAATAGGCATTTTCCTGGATTAACTTGGCAATATCTGGGTTGATAGCGGCGATTTGTTGGGTTTCTTGCCTTTTGGTATTGATACCATCATTTGGCAAAGGCTTAGCTTCAACATTTTTTATAGGCTGTGCAACATGCTGACCAAACCAGTTATCTCGAATATAAAATCCTAAAAGAAAAGCAACAATAAGCGCTATGCACAAGAAGATATTAGTAGAATGTAATGTACGCATTTTTTGCTTTTAATTCCTATGAGGGAAATTAGGCGTGACGATCTTAGTACGTCTCCACCGCACGAAAAACCTATCCTAACACCCTAAATCAATCACAAATAGTCTTACTTCCTGCTACTTATGTTGGGGTTTGCTATTTTGGAAAAGCGGCAAAAACTCCCCATAGCCTTCTTTTGCCAAATCTTCTGCCGGGACAAACCGCAATGATGCTGAATTCATGCAATAACGTAAACCGGTCGGTTTTGGGCCATCATCGAAAACATGGCCGAGGTGGGAATCGCCATGTTTGGAGCGAACTTCGGTACGCGAGAAAAATAATCGGTTATCTTTCTTTTCGGCAATGTTTTCATGAGCCAGCGGCTTGGTAAAACTCGGCCAACCGGTACCAGAATCAAATTTATCCAACGACGAAAACAACGGCTCACCACTGACGACATCCACATAGATGCCTGCCCGTTTTTCATCCCAGTAGGTATTGTTGAAAGGCGGCTCTGTACCTTCTTGTTGGGTGACCTTGTATTGTAAATCGCTTAGCCTTTGCCGTAGCACGTCATCCGCTGGTTTGCTGTAGTGCTTTTCGCTTTTATTCTGTAGGTCAACTGGTTGCATATCTGCTCCTGGTTTTTGTTGGGCATTGCCTTTTGTTAAAGACAAAAATGTTATCAATAACAACAAGGTAAATAGTGTTTTCATCGCGTTATCTTCCTTATATTCAAATAATAAGTTCTATCGATAATTATCGGAATCGAATTACGATAGCCACTATAATTTTCCGCCTCTTCAATTTGGACTAAAAACGAGAAAGAACGTGAGAAATTACAGACAACTAAGCAAGTACTTAGATACCAGCTTAAGATATTAAAATAACATCCACAATTTGTTAACCCTAATGGGAGACCGCCTAAAGCGAATTGAATTCATTTATCAAATCATGGGCGTTGGCGGTTCCTTCAATTCGCACCCAGGAACTGGAATTGGCAGCACGCATGAGGGTTAATGATGTGTGGTTCATTTTGTCGCCACGATAAGCATCAAAAGCTCTTTGAATCAATTGCAATTCGGCAAGGTCGCCAGTCAAAAACTGCCAATTTGATCCGGCCTTAAATTTTTTGGCATATTCGGCCAACGTAGCAGGCGTATCGTGTTCAGGGTCGATGGAGATCGAAACGAATCGCAGATTGGCCGATGAAGCGCCAATAGATTCATAGACTTTGGACAATATCGCCGTCATGATTGGGCAGATGGTACTGCAGGTCGTAAAAATAAAATTCACGATGACTGGACTACCCTGATCCAGGACAACGGAAAGTTGAGTTTTTCGTCCATCTTGGGTGACTACATCGACACTCGGGACTTTATAGCCATGAATAGAACGCGAATAACTCGATTGAGGTGTGGCTTCGGCTTTGATGATGGTACTGGTCACAAACAATAGCAAAGCAATGGCTATTACCAAAGGATGTGGGCATTTAATATCAGTAATGTGCATAATTAATCAATCCATTTTCTTCTATTGATCCGGCCTTTTAATGTTTAACATGCCTTCGGCTCCGCTCAGGGAGCCTGCGTTGTGTCCGCATAGTTCCCTGAGCGGAGCCGAAGGGAAGTTAAACTATCCCAATTGATACCATCCTTCCTCAGGATATGGTGCCTTTTGGCTTAGAGCTATTTACAGGAACGTAGCTGGGCTTTATGGAACTATCCAACCGTTCTCTGACAACAAATGTCCATCGGGAGATACTTTAACAATATAACCGCCCTTAGACGCAAACCGCTGTCCAGCCCCCAAGCTAAGATGCGGGTAAATACTGTTCGTGGAGAGCGTGGCTAACATACCTTCCACTCGCTCGATGATATACGCCGGCGAAAAATTG